>NZ_AQOQ01000061.1:0-5991 GCF_002888555.1 Alcanivorax sp. MD8A
GGGTAGTGCGGCAGCACCATGAACACCAGACACATCAGGAAGAACGAGAAGTAGGACGGGATCAGCCACAGCATCAGGGTCACGTAGGGTTGCCAGATGAACAGGGCGGTCAGGGCAATGCCGGCGACAATCAGTTCACGGCGGATTTCGGACATGGCCACATTGGGCAGCTTTTCCGGATTGCGCATGAAGTTGATCAAGTAAATGAAGGGCCAGAAACCCCACAGCGGCATGGTCCACAGACTGCTGGCCATCCAGTGATCCGGATCTTTTTCCGGATCATTGGCAAAGCGGTGGTGGTGCATGTGCATGATGCGGAACAACTTGCCCTTGCCAAACGGCACCGCCACAAAGGTGGCAATGGAGAGGATCAGGTCGTTGTGTTCTGATTTCTGCGCTGCGGCACGATGAATGGATTCGTGGGCAGGAGTGAACATGACATAGCCGGCGATGCTGTTGATCACCAGGCCGACCCAGGCAGGCCAGTAGCCCCCGATGACCATGATCCAGCTGCTGATGTTGGCCGCATGGGACAGCACCATCAGGGCAATGGTTGGCCAGGCAAACCTCGGCGATACCTTCAGTTTGGCCAGTGTCTTGAGTTCTTCTGCTTCGGTTGTTGTCGTCATTGGGCAGTCTCCTGCATGGTCCAGATACACAGTGTTTACCGAACAGGAAAGAAAGTTAAGCGCGGAAAATGCCAAAAAGGGGATAAATAGTGTCATCGGGGCGCCGTGACGGGCCGCCCCGATGCAGGCGTCAGGCGGCGTTGGCCTTGTCGCTGTCCGGGCCGAGCCCGAAGGGGCCAATGATCATGCTGCCGGAGTTTTCCATGTGGTGGGCTTCCCGGGCCTTCCACACCTTGCCGTAACGGTAGAACGGCACGGTGGGATAGAGGTGATGGACCAGATGGTAGTTCTGGTACATCAGCACCGGGGTCTGCCACCACTCGCCGCCCATGCGCATCAGGGCAGTGGTGTTGGGGTCTTCATCCTGTCGGCCAGTATGGGGGTAGTGCGGCAGCACCATGAACACCAGGCACATCAGGAAGAAGGCAAAGTAGGTGGGGATCAGCCACAGGGTCAGCATGTAGAAGGGTTCCCAGGCAATCAGGGCGCCAAAGATAATCCCGGCCACGACGATCTCACGAACGATCTCGGACACCTTCACATTGGGCAGCATGGCCGGGTTGCGCAGGAACTTGTAGAGATAGAAATACGGCCACAGACCCCACAGCGGCATGGTCCACAGGCTGCTGGCCATCCAGTGATCCGGGTCGTTTTCCGGGTCGTTGGCAAAGCGATGGTGGCGCATGTGCAGCAGGCGGAACAGTTTACCCTTGCCGAAGGGCACGGCCACGAAGGTGGCGGCAGACAGCAGAAAGTCATTGGTAGACGACTTCTGCGCTGCTGCCCGGTGGATGGCCTCGTGAGCCGGGGTAAAGAGGGCGTAGCCCGCAATGCTGTTGATGACCATGCCCAGCCACAGTGGCCAGATGTCGTTCATGACGAGTACCCAGCTCAGGGCGATGCTGATCAGGGACACGATCAGAATGGCAATCGTGGGCCAGGCCAGTGGCGGTGACACCTTCAGGCGGGCCAGTTCATTGTTGTTGTCGGCGTGACTCATTGCGCCAGTCTCCAATGGTGCTTTTTTTCAGTGTTGCCGGAATGGCAAACAGCGGTAAGCGCGGATGCTGACAAGGGGGGGATAGAAAATGACAGGGACTGGCTGCAAGCCACAAGCTGCAAGCTGCAAGCTACAACGCGATCAGAGTCATCGGTTTTGGATCGTCCGTGCCCGCGTTTTACCGTTAATCGCGGGCTCGGCCTTGCTGGAATGAGAGGCTCGATCGCGTTGCAGCTTGTGGCTTGAAGCTTGTCGCTGGCTTTTATTCCTGCCGGAATCGACCTGGGCTGGTGCCAAACCAGCGCTGGAAGGCGCGGCGGAAGCTGGCGACGTCGGTGTAGCCCAGGTCTTCTGCCACTGCTGCGACGGTGTAGTGGGGCAGGCTCAGCAGCTGGGTGGCGCGGCGGCTGAGGGTCTGGTCACGCAGTTGTTGAAAGCGGGTGTCTTCGTGCTTGAGCTTGCGAATCAGGGTGCGCGGGCTCATGTGCAAACGGTCTGCCACGGCATCGAGGCTGGCCTGGCCCTGGCTTTGGTGAAGCAAGGCAAGCACCTGATCCGTTACCGTGCCTTGTTTGCGCAGGGCTTCCTGGCGGGCTTCACACTGCTGAATGGCCAGCCACAGCAAGTCCCGGTCGTGGCTGGCTAACACCTCGTCGCCGTAGCGTGCAGGCAGGGACAGCGACACGCCGGGGGCATCAAAGACCACTTCGGTACCCCGGAAGATCTTTTTGTAGGATTCGGCCCAAGCCGGTGCCGGGTAGTTGAAGCTGGCGGTGCCATCCTCGATGGGTTTGCCTCGCAGGACCACATGACAGGCGTAGGCCGACCCCATGGCGGATTCGGTGAGGAAACGAATGGCATCATCCAGCGGATAAGCGAATTTCAGGTGCAGGGTGATGGTGTCGGGAGTTTCTTCCATTTCGGTGAGAAACACCCGGGTGCGGGTGTTGGTAAAACTGGCAAAGACCCGCATGGCATCGCGCAGGGTAGGGCTGGCCATGGCGGCCATGCCCATGGGGCCATGCATGGCAGGCAGGGCGCGCAGGCCGGTTTGCAGGGCCAGATCCGGCGCTTCACTCATGTGCTGCGCGTTTGCAATCAGCTGACAGGCACCGGGCCAGTCAATGAACCCATCGCTGGTCTGAAGGGTGTGGGCGTCGATCCCGGTGTTGGCCACCAGGGTATCCAGGCCATCCTGATCAAGCCCCAGGGTCTGGGCGATCATGCGGCAGTAGGCCAGAGCCAGGTCGGGTTTCATCGAACGGTTTCCTCGCTGGCAGGCGGTTCGGCGATGTAGCTGGCGACCATGCGGGTCAGCTCATCGGCCAGCTCGCTTTCGCGAATCATGCCGCCGTGCTGGCTGATGTAGCGCACCATGGTGAACAGCACGCTGTTGGTGACGATAAACACCCGCACCTCCAGGTTGTGGATGGGGTAGTCCCGATAATGGCGCAGGAAGTACATCCGGGCCAGATCCATGAAGTGTTGTTGCAGGACTTCCACCACCCGGTTGGTGGGCAGTCTATGCCAGTTGCGTACCAGTTCCAGGTACAGGCCGTCGCGGGAATGCAGCACCGCAAAGCCGAAGCGAATGGCGCTGCTGACCATGGCATTGATGTCCACATTGTCGGTGATGGGCAGTCGTTTCAGACCGACCCCGATATCCTCGGCCAGACTCTCCATCAGGGCTTCGATCAACCCATCCTTGTCACCGAAATACTGATACAGCGAGCCCACGCTGACGCCGGCTACATCGGCAATCCTGGCGGTGGTGGTGTTGTCCAGCCCCTGCTGCTGGATGACCTGGGCGGTCGCGTCGATCAGGGCGCGGACCATTTCCCGGGAGCGCTGTTGTTGGGGGCGTTTACGCATGGCGGAACCTGTATCGGCAAAATGCGAATTGAATGCGAATACATATTCGCATTAGGGTGGCAGCTATTGCAAGCACACCCAGGAGGTTGTGATGACCGCTCAGGCACACATTCAGCCCGCGCCCCGCCGGGCTCGCCCATTTGAGAAGACCCAGCAAGCCACGCCAGTGTTGCTGCGTACCCTGTTGGGCCGTGATCTGGCGCCGAGTCGCGCAGAATTTGATGAGGTGATCGCCGCCCTGTGGGAAGGTGATCAGTCCATGGATGAGCTGGTGGACTGGATGGTGGAATTCGGCCCACGGGAGGCCCGTGCGCTGTTCGAAAAGGCCGTCAATGAGGGGCTGCACGCGGTCCCGGATTGCCCGGAGCCTTTGCGTTTGTTCATCAAACGGCTGGAAAAACGCCCGGCCTGGGTGGACTTCGAGCTGATCGAGGACGGTGCCCGCTTTATTCACTCCACTGGCATGACAGCGCCGTACGTGTTGCGGGATCTGGCGTTGATGGGGGGCTATTTGCTGTCCGGTTTCAACCAGTCCCTGGTGTTGACCGGCGCCCTCAACAAGGGCGCGTCCCGTCGAGTGGCCGAGACCGGCAAGTGGTGGATCGACTGCACGGAGGTGGGCGGACTGGAGCGTTTCGGGGCAGGCTTCAAGAGCACCTTGCATGTGCGCATGGTGCATTCGCTGGTGCGCCGCAACCTGGCCTCCCGGGACGAGTGGGATGAGAGCCAGTGGGGCAAGCCGCTCAGTCAGGTAGATATGGTGGCGACCTATCTGGGGTTCTGCGTGGTGATGCTGGGTGGCCTGCGCAAGATGGGCGTGCCGGTAACGCCCCGTGAGTCCCGTGGTGTGATGCACTTGTGGAAATACGCCAGCTGGTTGATGGGCGTGGATGAGCGTTGGCTGGTCGACAGCGAGCGCGACGGGATTGTACTGCTGCACCACACCCTGATGACCCAGAGCCAGCCGGATTGGACCAGCCGTGAGCTGGGCATGGCGTTGGCACAAGAGCCGCTGGAGCGAAAGTTCGGCCGTTTTGAATCCCTGCAGCGCAAGCTTGCCTACAACAAGCATCTGAGTGTCAGCCGCTTTTTCCTGGACAAGCAAAAGATGGCGCAACTGGGCCTGCCGGAGGATGTGTCGTCCTGGTACCCCTTGCTCACGCTGGGGCCGCGGTTTGCCTTGCATGCCGGTCAGCGCTATTTACCTGGGTTGCGTCAGCGACAGCAGCGTACGGGCCGCAAGGCTCAATTGCAGGTGCTGGCCCAGATGTTCGGGGAATCCGAGCAAGACCTGATTCGCCCGGATGCTTCGCACCCGGGGCATGTCTGAAACCGATAAAGCAGGAAATGAGTGTGACTGAATCTGCGATCAAGACGGTATTGATTACCGGGGCGTCGTCCGGCATCGGCTACGCCACCGCCAAACTGTTTCAGGCCAACGGCTGGAATGTGGCAGCTACCATGCGAGACCCGTCCCTGGCGGATGAGCTGGCGGCACTGCCGGGGGTGATGTGTACCCGTCTGGATGTCACAGACCGTGACAGCATTCACGCCGCTGTAGCAGCCGTCATCCAGCGTTTCGGGGCGATTGACGTGCTGGTGAACAATGCCGGCTATGGGTTGATGGGCGCGTTTGAAACCCTGGATGAAGAACAGATTAAACGGCAGTTCGAGACCAATGTGTTCGGACTGATGGAGACCTGTCGGGCCGTGCTGCCCCACTTTCGCGAGCGGCAAAGCGGTGTACTCGTGAACGTGGCCAGCATGGTCGGGCGGGTACCACTGCCGCTGTACAGTGTGTATAACGCCAGCAAGTGGGCGGTGGAAGGGTTCACCGAAGGGCTGGTGTACGAACTCTGTCCGCTGGGCATTGGCATCAAGATCATTGAGCCGGGGGCGGTGAATACGGCCTTCTTCGGGCGTTCCGCCGACCGTGAAAATCGCACCGGGGTGTCCACCTACGAGACTTATTCCAAAGACCAGTTCGGGGTGATGGACAAGACCGGGCCAGGGGGCTCGACGCCTGAAGAGGCTGCTGACGTCATCTACAAGGCCTCCACCGATGGCAGCCAGCGCCTGCGCTACAGTGTCGGCACCGATGCCCGCATGCTGTTGCTGGCCCGCCGGTTGCTGCCAGAGACCCTGTTCCGTGCCATGATTCGCATGAGTCTTACCGAAAAAGCGTTCAACAGCGTGGGGCGCTTGTTGTACAAGCCCTGAGCATTACAGAAAAAGGGTTCTTCGCGGATTCGAGGGAATCGTCCACAGAAGAGCCCCTTCCGTAGGAGCGTCGCTCGCCGCGCGATAACCCATGTCGTAAAAGACTGATTTCCCACAGAGGGCACAGGGTTCACTGAGGAAAACCGTCTTCCTCGGTGAACCCTGTGCCCCCTGTGATGAAAATGCTTTTGATCCTGGTTTGGGATCGCGCCGCCACCGAGTGTAGCGAAGGAACGTCCGGAGGGCGGCCCGAAGGGTGAGCGGAGCAAA
>NZ_AQOQ01000062.1:0-5863 GCF_002888555.1 Alcanivorax sp. MD8A
ATCGCTTGCAGGCAAGCTCCCACAGCAAGTAGATGCATGTGACAGGTTCTCCTCAAAGCAAGAGGCCGCGCCCTGTGTCTGGGCGCGGCCTCTTTGCGTTCAGTTAATGCTGGCGCGTTACGCGCTTAACTATTCATTGTTCGCTGCATTTTCTTCCATCATTTCCTCACTCTTTCCTTCCAGATCTGGTTGGTAAAGGTTGAGGGTCTCGCTGGGGGACAGCCACTGGTTCACGGCGGCCAGGTCGCCTTGTTGCAGATCACCGGTGGTGGATTTGAGCGTCAGGGAGTCGATGATGTAATCGTAACGGGCGTTGGCGTAGTCGCGCTCGGCGGCAAACAGGGCGCGCTGGGCGTTGAGCACGTCGACCACGTTACGGGTACCTACCTCATAGCCGGACTGGGTGGCATCCAATGCAGAGCGGGTGGAGCGGATGGCTTGCTCACGGGCCTTGATGCGCAGGGCATCGGCTTCTACCGTGCGGTAGGCGCTGCGGGTCTGCTGAATGATGTCGCGCACTGCCTGGTCGTACTGGAAGTCGGCTGCATCGGCACGCAGATAGGCTTCCTTGCGACGGCTGTTCAGGCCGCCGCCCTGGAACAGGGGCATGCTGACTTCAATGCCGATCTGGCGGTTCTGTGTGTCATACAGCCAGCCGCCGCTGCCCGCACCACCGCCAGTGGTGGCGGTATTGTCGTCCGGATCCAGGTGGGAGTGTTGATACTGTGCCACCAGCTGCACCTGCGGCATCATGGTGCCGAGTTGACGCTTGGCGGTGTTCTCGGTGAGCTGGGTGTTGTACAGCGCAGCGCGGACGCCGGGGTTTTCTGACTGGGCCTTGTCAATCCATTCATTCATGGCGGAGGGTTGCGGGCCATCCATGGGCAGGTCGTCTTGCAGCTCTGACAGGGTTTCCCACTGTTGCCCGGTGAGAGTCTCCAGCTGGTCACGGGCAATTTCGTATTGCTGGCGGGCCACAATCAGGTTGACCTGGGTCAGGTCGTAGGTGGCTTGTGCTTCTTCTACATCGGTGGCGGGCACCAGGCCCACATCGAAACGCTCCTGGGTCTGCTCCAGCTGGCGGCCGATGGCTTTTTCTTCGGCTTTGGCGGATACCCAGTTATCCCAGGCTCGCAGCACGCCGAAGTAACCCTGGGCGACGCGCAGGACAAAATCCTGACGGGCTTGTTCAAAGTTGGCCTGGGCGATGTCGGTGCTGGACTTGGCTTCCTTGTAGCCGTACCAGGCATCCACCCGGAACAACGGCTGGGTCAGAGTAAAGGTGCTGACTTCGCTGCCATAATTCTGTTCCAGCCCCAGGTCTTCGATTTCCTGTTCGTTGTCATACCGGCCATAGCTGGCAGACACATTCGGAAAGAGTGCGGCACGGCCTTGCACCAGCAATTGCTGGTCGGCATTCCAGGTCATACGGGCGGCCCGCCAGGTGCCGTCGTAGGACCAGGCCGCATTGGCCACTTCCACCAGATTGGCGGCATGAACAGAGCCGCCAAGGGCGGTCAGCAGGAGGGCGAGGGACTGGGTGTAGCTGCGCTTCATTCTGGTGCACTCTTCCTGTGGGTTAGTGGCAAATAATAGTACTGGCTGGTACAGAAAATTGGTACTGCTTCTGCGGCCCGGGTTCTGCGGTTGTTTGGCCAATGGGCGCTGGCGTATAGTGTCCGCCATTCCTCATTGTGACCCCACTTTCTGGAGGCCGACGTGCCAGACGATCAGCGCCCCATTGCCGCTAATGCCATCGAAGAATCCTGCCAGCCCATTGCTGGTTCACGAAAAATCTATGTCACCGGCTCCCGCCCGGACATCCGGGTGCCGATGCGAGAGATCCGCCAGGATCCGACCCCGCTGGCGGAAGGAAAGTTCGAGGATAACCCACCCCTGTCTGTTTACGATACCTCTGGGCCTTATACCGACCCGGATGTGCAAATCGATGTACGCAAAGGGCTGGAACCGATTCGCCTGAACTGGATTCAGGAAAGGGATGATACCGAGGAACTGGGCGGCTTGACCAGTGAGTACGGTCGCAAGCGTGCTGCCGACCTGAAAACGGCGGGTCTGCGCTTCGAGCATGTCCGCACTCCGCTGCGTGCCCGTGCCGGCAAGAACGTCAGTCAGATGTACTATGCCAGGCAGGGCATTATCACCCCGGAAATGGAATACATTGCCATTCGCGAGAATCAGCGACTGGACGAGCACTTGGCCTCGGGTCTGCCCTGCCAGCAGCATCCGGGCCAGAGCTTTGGGGCGGCGATTCCTGACCGCATCACCCCGGAGTTCGTTCGTGATGAAGTGGCCCGCGGGCGCGCGGTAATCCCGGCGAATATCAACCACCCCGAGCTGGAGCCGATGATCATCGGCCGTAACTTCCTCACCAAGATCAATGCCAATATTGGTAATTCGGCGGTGACCTCCTCTATTGAGGAAGAAGTGTCCAAGATGACCTGGGCCACCCGCTGGGGCGGTGATACCGTGATGGACTTGTCCACCGGAGACAACATCCACGAAACCCGCGAGTGGATCCTGCGCAACTCCCCGGTGCCCATCGGTACCGTGCCGATCTATCAGGCGCTGGAAAAGGTCAATGGCATCGCCGAGGACCTGACCTGGGAGATTTTTCGCGACACTCTGATTGAGCAGGCCGAGCAAGGGGTCAGCTACTTCACCATTCATGCCGGTGTATTACTGCGCTATGTGCCCATGACGGCCAACCGTGTGACCGGCATCGTGTCTCGCGGTGGCTCCATCATGGCCAAGTGGTGTCTTGCGCATCACAAGGAAAATTTCCTCTACACCCACTTCGAAGACATCTGCGAGATCATGAAGGCCTACGATGTGACCTTCAGCCTGGGCGATGGCCTGCGGCCGGGCTCGCTGGCCGATGCCAATGACGAAGCCCAGTTCAGTGAGCTGCGGACCCTGGGCGAGCTCACCAAGATCGCCTGGAAGCACGATGTACAGGTGATGATCGAAGGCCCGGGCCACGTGCCCATGCATATGATCAAGGCCAATATGGATGAGCAGCTGGCCCATTGTGGCGAGGCCCCGTTCTATACCCTGGGCCCGCTGACGCTGGATATTTCCCCCGGCTACGATCACATCTCCAGTGCCATCGGCGCGGCGATGATTGGCTGGTATGGCACGGCCATGCTCTGCTATGTCACGCCCAAGGAGCATCTGGGCCTGCCGAACCGGGAAGACGTAAAAGAAGGCATCATGGCCTACAAGATCGCCGCCCATGCGGCGGATCTGGCGAAAGGGCACCCTGGTGCGCAGATTCGTGACAATGCGCTGTCCAAGGCGCGCTTCGAATTCCGCTGGGAAGACCAGTTCAATCTGGGGCTGGACCCGGATCGGGCACGGGCTTTCCATGATGAAACCCTGCCCAAGCAGGCACACAAGGTGGCGCATTTCTGCTCCATGTGTGGCCCCAAGTTCTGCTCCATGAAGATCAGCCAGGAAGTCCGGGAGACCTACGGTGATGGCCGTGCCCAGGTGGCCCAGGCCGATCAGGCGGAATCCGGCATGGAAGAAAAGTCCCGGGAATTTCGTGAGCAGGGCAGTGCCCTGTACCATAAAGCCCATGACTGAACTGTCGCCTCCATTCACTCAGGATGATGTGGAAATCCTGGAAACGGAAACGCCTTTCCAGGGGTTCTTCCGCGTTGATGCCCTGACCCTGCGCCACCGTCACTACCAGGGGGGCTGGGGCAAGCCGGTTCGCCGCGAGCTGTTCATTCGGCCTCCGGCCGCAGCCGTGCTGCCCTACGACCCGGTGCGCGGCGAAATCCTGTTGGTGGAGCAGTTTCGCGTGGGGGCGCTGGAGTGGCGCGATACTCCCTGGTGTCTGGAACTGATTGCAGGGATTGCAGACAAGGACGGCGAAAGTGCCGAAGACCTGATTCGTCGCGAAGCCATTGAAGAAGCGGGATTGACCCTGGCCGAAATGGAGACCGTGGCCCAGTACATGCCGAGCCCGGGGGGAACCAATGAGCGGCTGCATGTATTCGTGGGCAAGGCCGACCTAGCGGGCGCAGGGGGTATCTTTGGCTGTGCAGACGAAGGGGAGGACATCCGGGCCATGACCCTGTCGGCCGACACGATTCCGGCGTTGCTGACCTCGGGCAGGGTGGACAATGCCGCCAGCCTGATCGCGCTGCAGTGGCTGTTGCTTAATCGTCAGGAACTGGATGCCCGCTGGGGGGCGAAGTGACGCGGCGAGACCGCTATCGGCTCGATTTTCGTGCGCTGATGAGTCAGTGCGAGGAAAACTATGCTCGCATGCTGCCGTTGATGAATGCTCTTGGTGACCGTGACCAGATGCAGGTTGATCTGGGGCATGCCCACCACCCCCATACCCTTCGCATGCAGGTGCTGGAACGTTCTCCCTACACCACCACGGTGCGACTGGAGGATCAGGAGCTGCTGGACGTCCTGCCCGCGTCGCGGCTTACCGTGCGCCTGTACCATGATGCCCGGCTGGCGGAAGTCACCGAGGCCCGGCCGTTTCGACGGGTGAATGCCCGTTATGCCTACCCCAATCGCAACATGCACCAGCGCGACGAGAAAGCCCAGTGGAACCGTTTTCTGGCCGAGTGGCTTCGTCATGTCCATGATCATGGCCGCGACAGTGGTCAGCAGTGGCGCCAACAGGTCACCGGCGGCTGAGCACAGAGTTGTCGGTTTGGCAATACGCTACCCCTGTCTGAAAGGGGAGATTGTGGAGAAATGGTAACCAATTCCGGGTCTTGGACCGGATTCCTAGAAAAGTGCCATCATCTTGGTTATAAGGAATCGTACAGGGCGTGGGGACGCCCGGGAGAGCGTGCTCTTCATCAATTGGGAACCAGAAGAATCATTACGGTCACGGGAGCGGGGATTTGACGCAGCAGTTGCAGCCCCTTCGAGTTGTGCAGTTATCGGACTGCCATTTGTTTGCCAATACGGACGGCAAGCTGTTGGGCCTCAATACCCAATTCAGTCTGGACAAGGTGCTGGAACTGATTCGCCGTGAGCAGCCTGACCCGGATCTGATACTGGCCACCGGGGATCTTTCCCAGGACGCCTCGTTTGAGTCCTACCAGCGACTGGACAAGGCGCTGGCCGATTTCAATACCCCGGTCTACTGGCTGGAGGGTAACCACGATAAGCCGGCGCCCATGCTGGAAGCGCTGAACACCCAGCGTGAGCGTATGAGTCCCTGCGTGCTGGACGCGGGCAACTGGACCATCGTCATGCTCGATTCCACCATTCCCGGTGAAGTGCCCGGGGAGCTGTTCGATGAAGACCTGAAATTCCTCGATCAATCCCTGGCCAATGCCAAAGGCGACCATTTGATGGTCTGTCTGCACCATCATCCGGTGCCCATGGGGTGTGCCTGGCTGGACACCCAGGTGGTCGGCAGTGCCAGCCAGTTCTTTGATGTGATCGACCGCCATGACCGGGTGCGCGCCATCATCTGGGGGCACGTACACCAGGAATACGACAACGAGCGAAATGGTGTGCGGATGCTGGCGGTGCCCAGCACCTGTGTACAGTTCAAGCCAAAAAGCGAAGACTTTGCTGTGGACGATACCAATCCCGGCTACCGCTGGCTGGACCTTCATGCCGATGGCCGTATCGATACCGGTGTCAGCCGGGTTGAGGGCATTACCTTCGAGGTGGATTTCACGGTCAAGGGCTACTGAAAGACAGTTAATAGTGAATAGTTAACAGTTAATAGTTGCGCGTGTGGCGCAGGTGCGCACAGCCAGGCTGGAGGCCGCGCTCAGATTCTGGGTGTGGCCTTGTGCGTTTAAGGACAAAGAAAAGAAGAAAAACTTGACAGGGTATGCCGGTCGGGCAGCCT
>NZ_AQOQ01000063.1:0-5478 GCF_002888555.1 Alcanivorax sp. MD8A
TATTACGTTCAAACTTTTCCTTTGCCACGACTCTTCACCTCTCAACTTGGCTGCGCTTTCTCGCCATATGGCGTACATACAACCGAAAAGACACATTTAAGGACTGCATTCAGAAAACACAGACCGCCTTGGCACCAGCAAGACACATGAAGCCGGGCCCAGGATATACCTGGGCCCGGAAATTGGAGCTCATAACCGGATTTGAACCGGTGACCTCACCCTTACCAAGGGTGTGCTCTACCTACTGAGCTATATGAGCATAACCTTCATGCCGCTTGCAGCGACCAAACCTTACCGGAACTGGAGCGGGCAGCGGGAATCGAACCCGCATCATCAGCTTGGAAGGCTGAGGTTCTACCATTGAACTATGCCCGCAAACCTTCCGATGCCTTGCCAGCCTTCCGGCTTGCAGATCGTCACCGATCTACGCTTAATCTGGTGGAGGGGGGAGGATTCGAACCTCCGAAGCTTTCGCGTCAGATTTACAGTCTGATCCCTTTGGCCACTCGGGAACCCCTCCAGAAAAGGGCCTACATTCTCTTTACGCCCCAACCACTTGTCAACAGATTTTCAAGTAGTTAGCAACGTTTAATAAGCTGGAGCTGGCGAGAGGAGTCGAACCCCCGACCGGCTGATTACAAATCAGCTGCTCTACCAACTGAGCTACGCCAGCTCACAAGGGTTGCGAATTCTATAGAAAGGATATGTGGGGCGCAATCCAATTAACGACTGAACGCCTAATAATTGCGCAACCCCTTATTGGCAGGCGACCCTATCCAGCTTAAGAGACTGATTTGCCTCAAGAAAGACCGTCACACCTTCTTTGCCCTCTGGCTCCGGATCTGTGAGATAGACCCAGTATTCCGTCACCGGGCGGGACGTTTCCCGCACGAAGGCCGGGTAGCCGGCATTGCGCATCTTCACCCGAAGCCCCTCGGCAGACTCTTCACTGGAGAAATAACCCAGAGAAATGGCATTGGCATCCTCGCCCTCCTTGACGATAAAGCTGTCCACCCCTCGATCCTGCAACTCGTGCAGAACCGCCAGAGCCCGCTCACGATCCGTGTAAGGAGGCAAATACACCCAGCTCAACCGGTCCTGCTGGACGGTCAGCGAGCGCACATCGCCCGATACGCCGGACGCTCTCAGCTGCACCGCCCCCGCCTGAGCCGCGTCGCGACTCTCCCAGGGGCCCACCACAGGGCATAGCGTCCCGCGGGCAGCAGTCCGGGCGGCATCACGGCGGGACTGCGGGCTTTCGGACAACAACACCAGAGCATCCTCAAAGGCCATGCTGGCCGGCGCACGCAGGGAGACCTGCGGCTGACGCGCCACCGACTTGGTAAGCTGCAGCCCCAGATACACCAAATTCACTACAAACAAGCTATAGAATATCCACCGCACAGGCATGCCCCCAACTTATTGTTCTTCGCCGGCCACAAACTCCAGGCCATCCAGCACCAGATCCGGCATGTGCGCATAATCAAATGCAAATACGTCCAGCAGCTCCGGCCCATCACCACCGGTCACCAGCACTTTGCAAGTATCATCAAGCACTTGGCGCAGTTCAACCACCACCTCCGTGACGAAGGCCACAGACATGCGCAACAATCCATTATGGACACACTGGCCGGTGGACTGCCCCAAACCCAGTGACGACGCCCCAGGCTCAATATGCACATCAGCCGTGTCACGGAGCAATGCGCCACGCAGCATACCCAGCCCAGGCACGATATAGCCCCCCATAAAACGGCCACTCGCATCCACCGCATCAATGGTCAGGGCACTGCCACAATCAACAATGATGCAAGCTCCAAAGCGGCGAAACCCTTCTATCATGGCCACCCAGCGGTCTACCCCTAATCGCACCGGATCCGGATAACAGCTGGTCACCCCATGATGGGACTGACGCGAGTAGTAGAACTGCGGCTGAATCCCGGTGGCCACCTGCAGCAACCCGGCAACCTCGGCATCCGCCTCCCTGCCCGCCACCGATGCCACCCAGATAGACGTCAACCCACCCTCACCAAGTGCGCCCGCCAATAACGTTGTGACGACAGAACGCCAGTCCCGCCCGTGGCGACAGCCGCCCTGCACCACCGACCCGCTTCGCCGGTAACGCCACTTCATGGCAGTATTGCCGATATCAATAAACAACTTCATTGCAGCCTCAGACTGACCTCGCCACCAAACAGCTCGCGGACCTGGATGCCATCATCCACTTTCAACGCACCCTCGTCAGTGACACCACAAGCCGTTCCAAGCAACTCACTGTCACCAGAGATCACTCTCACTTGCCGCCCCATCACACCATCGAACTGGGCATACAGTGCCGAGAAAGCAGAAAACCCCCGTTCCGAGAATAGGGGCAGAGCGTCAAGCAACGCATCAAGCACTACACTGGCAATGGCGGTTCTGTCGTAATTACCCTGCATTTCATCAGCCAGCCCGGTCCACCGCTGATCAATGTCAGCAGCTTGTGCCGCCGTCATCGCCCCATTCATCCCGATGCCGATGACCACATCCACCTGGCCATCCATTTCACCCGCAAGCTCAATAAGGATGCCCCCTACCTTGCTGCCATTGATCACAATGTCATTGGGCCATTTGATCGTCACCGGCAAGGAAGGGTCCAAGGCGACCAGCGCACGGGCAACAACCGCCCCCACTACCAGGCTTAACCCACCAAGGGTTGAGAAGCCTCCAGCAGCACTATAGCGCAGGGAAAGATAGATATTGGCAGCAAACGGGGACTGCCACTGGCGGCCACGCCGCCCTCGTCCGGCCAACTGGCATTCACTGATGAAAAGATGGGGAACCGATACGGGCCCTGGCAGCGCCAGCGCATCAGCATTGGTGGACTCGGTAACCCAGCTGTACTGCAACCGGGCACGGTCCGCGAGGCTTTCAGTGATTCTGTCCAGCTCAAGCAAGTGCAGGGGCTGGCTCAAGCGGTAGCCTTTCCCCTTGATCGACTCCAGCGCCAGCCCAAACTGCTCCAGGCGCTGAATACGCTTCCAGACCGCCGCCCGCGAGATACCCAACAGTTTTCCCAGCTCGGAGCCGGAACGACATTCGCCATCGGAGAGCAGGCGGATCAGTGTCTGATCCGCCTCTTTCATCAGACTCAAGCTTCCCAAACCACCCCGCGGGTTTTGCCCCACTGGGCGATCCCGTCAGCGTAGTGTTTTTCGATTTCGTTACGCTTGAGCTTGAGGGTCGGTGTAATCATGTTGTTTTCCACCGTCCATGCTTCCTTGCACACCACCAGGGTGGACATTCGCTCATGGGGATCGATCTGCTCATTCACCCTCGCCAGCAGCTTCTCGAGCTCCTTGGTGAAGTGCTCCTTCTCAGCACCCTTCGACAGTTTTTCCTGCTCTTCCGGGGTGATATTAAGCAGCGCAATAGGTTGCGGCATACCCTGACCAATCACACAGGCAAGCTCCAGACCCGGCAGGGTTACGATACGGTTCTCGATCGGAGCCGGCGCAACATACTTACCCTTTTCTGTCTTGAAGATTTCCTTCACACGACCGGTGATGCGCAGACGGCCTTTGGCATCAATCTCACCAACATCCCCGGTGTGCAGCCAGCCATCTTCAGTCAGGTCTTCCGCGGTCTTGTCTGGCTGTTTGTAGTAACCCTTCATGTTACCCAGGCTGCGCACCATGATCTCACCACCATCACCGATACGGCACTCAACGCCATCGTTTGGTGTGCCGACCCAACCGATCTGCTGATCACCTTCTTCCGTGGTGTGGGACCAGGCCAGGTTTTCTGTCATGCCGTATACCTCAAGAATCTCGAGACCGAGCTTCTTGAACCAGGTAATGATCTCCGGCGACAGGGCCGCCGCGCCGGACAGTGCAATACGACACTCATCCAGCCCCATCGCCCCCAGCACTTTCTTTTTGATGATCTTGTTCAGGAACGGGATCTTGAGCAGTGTGTTCAGCTTCTTCGGCGGCACAGCCTCAGAGGCCTTTTGGTAAAACTTGGACCAGATCCGCGGCACGGCAAAGAACACGGTCGGCTGGGCACGCTTGATATCCTCACCGAAGGTGTCGAGAGATTCAGCAAAGAAGATCTTGTTGCCCACATAAAGCACCGCAATTTCCACTGCAACCCGTTCGGCAACATGGGACAGCGGCAGATAGGAAATCATCCGCTCGTTCGGCTCAAGGTTGTACACCTTGATCATCTTTTCGCCAACGATAGAGAGCCCCTGGAAGTCGTGCATCACACCCTTCGGCATCCCTGTGGTTCCAGAGGTATAAACGATCGTGGCCAGATCCGCCATGTCAGGGGCGTTTACCTCTGCCAGCGGCGCAGTGTCACGGATAATATCGGACCACTTCGGGAAGGCATTGAGGGCATCTTCTGGCGCCAGACTCAAGGCGATCTGTTTCACACCATCCGGCACACCCGCTTTCATCATGTCCCAGTCGTCCAGCTTGCCGACAAACAGGAACTTCGACTCGCTGTGTTCCATGATCTGCCGGACCGTTTCCGCCACCAGCGTTGGGTACAGAGGCACACTGACACCACCCGCCATCCAGATGGCAACATCGGTGATAATCCACTCGGCACAGTTTTTGGAGACCAGCGCCACATGATCACCTTTCTGCATACCTTGAGCGTGCAGATAGGCAGCAATCTTTCTGGCTTCTTCGTCAACTTGTTTCCATGTGTACTCGCGCAGCTCTCCACCACCCAAGGGCTGGACAAACGCAACCGCGTCACCATGCTGCTGGAGCCGTTGCTGCAGCGCTTGCAACGGATTCATTACACCGGCTTTATTATCTGATGCCATAGTCCTTAACCTTTTCCCAAATCCAAACGAAAGTAACGGCCCCTTCCTGCGGAAAGAGCGATGCAGGCCTACCCTGCAAATTCCCGAACCTGGCCCCGGCATCACCGCTGGCTTACACCAAACGACCCGAGACCGCCTGTCGTCACGACGTATACAACAAGCGCAAATCAGGCCCAACCTTACCACTTTCCCTGAGCGCAATGGAGCCTTGGAATACAGAAAATAACACCGTGATGGCAGGATTAGAGCACCGTTTTCGTGCATCAGATGCCAACCTGCGCCCAGCAGCGAAATGAAGCCTGTTCACGGGGGCTCCACGGAAGAAATTCCGAGCCACTCTTACGTTGCTTGTAAGCGCATCCTGTCAGGGAGGGGAGTTCGGGAGCGATGTTCTTGTGGGCTTTCATGAAATGCTCTCAAACACGGGGAGACGGGAGCAGTCTGACTGCCCGAAGATGAGCGCTCCTCGCCGTGTAAGAGCCATACCAGCATGGTGATAGGTTGGCCACAGGAGGCAGGCTCCGGCGGGCGGCGGGGTTTTGTGTTGGCGTGGGGGCGTATTGCCGCTGGCGGCTGGCGCGCTCGTGACCTACTTGGGTAGCGAGCAAGCTCGCTACCCCTTCGGGACGCCTTCGGCGCCTCACCCTGGCACCTTCGGTGCA
>NZ_AQOQ01000064.1:0-5140 GCF_002888555.1 Alcanivorax sp. MD8A
AATGGGTATCCGGATTATCTGGTTGGTATGCGAGAGAGAAAGGTGGCCGACAAACTCAACCCACAACGGATTAGCTGGTTGATGGCTCGCTCAGTACGCTCACTTGCTAGAGAGCAGATACTTCACCAAACAGGCGATGCCCAGGACCAGCAGCAATAGTAGGGCAATTCCGATCACTGGCATTATCCAGCCCATCGCCCCCATCATCCCGCAATCGGGTAGTGTCGTGTTCATCGTGACAGAGCTCCCTGTGGTGTCCATGCCCAAAACCCGTGGTGCCGCCGCCCAGTGGCACCACGGTCGCGCTCATATCGTTCACCCGGCACAGCAGGACAACTGCGTCACATCCTTGGTGAAAGTCTGGGCACAGAGCTTGAGCCCTTCCACCATGGTCAGGTAGGGAAATAGCTCATTGGCGATGTCGTGTACGGTCATGCGTGCGCGTAGCGCCATCACCGCCGTCTGGATCAGCTCACCGGCTTCCCCCGCCACCGCCTGCACCCCCAGCAACCGGCCCGAGTCGCGTTCGGCCACCAGCTTGATGAAACCACCGGTGTCGAAATTCACCAGCGCACGCGGCACGTTTTCCAGGTCCAGCTCGCGGGTATCGACGCTGAAGCCTTGCTCGATGGCCTCGGCTTCCGTCAGGCCGACGGTGGCCACCTGGGGGTCGGTGAAGATCACCGCCGGCATGGCGCTCAGGTCCAGGGTGGCTTCGCCCCCGGTCATGTTGACGGCAGCCCGGCTGCCCCCGGCGGCGGCGACATAGACGAACTCCGGCTGATCGGTGCAGTCACCGGCGGCATAGAGCCCCGGCACCGTGGTGTGCAGATGCTCATCGACCAGAATCGCCCCACGTGCGGTTTCCACGCCGAGGCTCGCCAGGTTCAGGGCCTCGGTATTGGGTGTCCGTCCGGTGGCCACCAGCAGTTGATCCGCCCGCAAGGTGCCGGCGTTGGTGTCGACAATGAATTCATTGTCGGTGTAGTCCACGCGGCTCGCCTGGGTCTGCTTGAGGACCTCGATGCTCTCGCGGCGAAACGCCGCCTCCACCGCATCCCCTACCGCCGGGTCTTCCTGGGAGAGCAGGCGGCTGCGGGCCAGCACCGTGACCCGGCTGCCCAGCCGGGCGAAGGCCTGGGCCAGTTCCAGGGCCACCACCGAGGCGCCGATCACAATCAGCCGCTCGGGAAGGGTGTCCAGGGCCAGCGCACTGGTAGAGGTCAGGTAGGGGGTGTCGGCAAGACCCGGGATCGGCGGTACTGCCGGTCGGGCGCCAGTACCGATTAAGGCGCGGTCGAAGTGGACGACCTGCTCGCCGCCCTCGTTCAGCTTGACCATCAGGCTATGGGCATCAATAAACCGGGCCTCGCCGTGCAGGACCGTGATGGCCGGGTGGTCGCGCAGAATCCCCTCGTACTTGGCGTCACGCAGTTCCTCGACACGTCGCTGCTGCTGCTCGAGCAGCTTGGCCCGATCCACCACCGGCGCCTGGGCGCTCAGGCCTGCATCGAAGGGACTTTCCGTACGCAAGTGGGCAATATGGGCCGCGCGAATCATGATCTTCGAAGGCACACAGCCTGTATTGACACAGGTACCGCCGACGGTGCCGCGTTCGATCAGGGTGATCCGGGCGCCGCGCTCGGCGGCTTTCAGGGCCGCCGCCATGGCGGCGCCGCCGCTGCCGATCACCGCGATGTGCGGGGCGTCTTCATCACGGCCCTTGGACACCGATGCGCCTGCCGGGGAAGTGGGCCCACTGTTGGCCAGTCGAGCTTGGTAGCCAAGTCGGGTCACGGCAAACGTCAACGCCGAGGCCGGTGTCTCCGGATCAACGGCTACCGATGCCGTCCCCTGAGGATAGGATACCTCCACCGACTGCACGCCGGGCAGCTTCTCCAGGGCTTCCCTGACATGATCCGCACAGCGGTCACAGGTCATGCCACTCACGTTGAGTTCAATCATCACGTTTCTCCGAGTCTTCATTAGTAAAGCCGGCATCCTGCTTCCGCTTGTGGTATCGCGCGTAGAGAGACAAGCCGATGGCCAGGGCGGCAAACAGCAGGTAATCGAGATAGCCTGCCAACGCGGCCAGGCCCGCCGTACCGAATAGCACCAGGGCGATTGGCGCGGCGCAACACAGCACCATCAACCCGGTGCCAAGCACGACGCTTAAAAATTTCTGCGAATCTTTCACGCTTATTCCTTCACCGTGGCGGGCAAGCTCGTAAACAACTCACCCGATGACCGCGATGTGCAGCTGCTTGATGTCACTCAGGGGGCGTATTCCTTGATTTGATAGAGCCGTTGTCACAACAGGCGTCGAACTGCTTCTTACGCCAAATCGCATAAATGGTCAGGCCGATGAAGAAGGCCAGGGCCGGCAATAACACAACGTCGAGATAGCCCGTCAGCCCCGCCAGGCCCACCGTGCCAAGCAGGATCACCAGGATCGGCGTAAAGCAGCACAATGCCACCAGGACGGTGCCGATCACGCTCACGCGCAGCAGGGGCTTGGGATTCTTCATGATCACTCTCGATCCGCTTGCGAGGATGTCGGGGTTGATGGATACCCAGCGTTGATGGTGGCCTCGGTCAATGCCTCCACCGACGTTCGGGCGTCGTCAAAGGTGACCACGGCCTCGAGATCCGCGTAGCTCACGTCGACTTGCGAGACGCCGTCCACCTTGTTGAGGGCGGCCTTGACGGTGATCGGGCAGGCGGCACAGGTCATGCCCGGCACCGACAGCGTCACGGTCTGCAGGGCCGCTAAGGCGGGCGTGCTGAGCAGGGCGAGTAGCGCGATGAAGGCGAAACGAGCTTTCATGGTAGATCTCCTTTTAATAGAACAGGGGCAAGATGTAGGGGAATACCAGGGCGATTAGCACCAGCAGCGATACGAGCCAGAAGATCGCCTTGTAGCCCGTCCTGACCCGTGGCACGGCACACACCTCTCCCGGCTGGCACTTTTCCACTGGCCGAAAGACGCGACGCCAGGCGAAGAACATCGCCACCAGCGCGACGCCGATAAAGAGCGGGCGATAGGGCTCCAACGCCGCCAGATTGCTGATCCAGGCGCCGGAAACGCCCAGCGTGATCAGCACCAGCGGGCCGAGGCAACACGCCGAGGCCAGGAGGGCCGCGACTCCTCCGGCGGCCAGGGGCCCTCGCCCCGTTTTAGATGTCCGCATTGACGATTCTCCTTTCGGGATGGGGGGAGCTACGATAAGGTTACTTCCGTAGCTTGGTACGGAGTCAAGCATCATGAAGAGACATGCAGATAAAGTGGCGGACACCATGACCATTGGCGGCCTGGCCAAGGCGGCCGGCGTCAATGTCGAGACAATCCGCTATTACCAGCGACGAGGGCTATTATCGGAGCCCGAACGCCCTCCCGGAGGTATTCGACGCTATAGTGCCGCCGATATCGACAGGTTGACGTTCGTGAAAACGGCGCAGCAGCTGGGCTTTAGTCTGGATGAGATCAGTGACCTACTTCGGCTGGAAGATGGCGCCCACTGTCAAGAAGCCAGTGCTCTCGCAGAGCACAAGTTAGGGGACGTTCGCGAGAAGATCGACAGGCTTGAAAGAATTGAGAAGGTGCTGAGCGAAATGGTCGACAGATGCCATGCACAACAAGGCAATATCACTTGCCCGCTAATTGCGTCATTGCATGAAGGGCTCAGAGAAGCAGAAGACCCAAGGGAGTAACTCACCTTCAGTTCGTTGAAAACAACGCGGTCAAAGAGTCGCGATCATCTATGGACCATGTCGACAAGGAAAGTTTGCATGACTAGCTTGCCTGACAACATCCTTCACCTTCCCGAGTACCACGTCCTAGGCACCAAGATGGAAGAGCATGATCTCCACTACCAGGTCGAAGCTCCTGAGCCTCTAGCTTGCGAGGAATGCGGCGTTGAGAGTGAGTTTGTCAGGTTCGGCAAGCGCGATGTGGCCTATCGCGACCTACCCATCCACGGAAAGCGGGTCACCCTCTGGGTGGTCCGTCGCCGCTACACCTGCCGGGCGTGTGGAAGGACGTTCCGGCCAGCTCTTCCGGAAATGGTAGACGATCACCGCATGACGCGGAGGCTTTACAACCACGTCGAGAAGGAAGCCTTCAATCACCCCTACGCCTACGTGGCTGATACCACGGGCCTCGACGAGAAGACTGTCCGCGAGATATTCAAGAAGAAGGCTGAGTTCCTGGCAGCCTGGCATCGTTTCGAGACACCCCGCTGCCTGGGGATCGACGAGCTGTACCTGAACCGCCGCTACCGCTGCATCCTGACCAACCTGGAGGAGCGTACCCTACTGGACCTGCTGCCCGGTCGCCAGCAGGACGCGGTGACGAGGCGCCTCATGAGCATGACCGAGCGCCACCAGGTCGAGATCGTCAGCATGGATATGTGGAAACCCTACCGCCGTGCTGTCCAGGCGGTACTGCCGCAGGCTCGCATTGTGGTCGATAAGTTCCATGTGGTGCGAATGGCCAACGAGGCCTTGGAAAAGGTCCGCAAGGGGCTCAGGAAAAAGCTGACGTCCAACCAGCGCCGAACCCTCAAGGGTGACCGGAAGATCCTGCTGAAGCGCGCTCACGATGTCTCAGATCGCGAACGGCTCATCATGGAGACCTGGACAGGGGCATTCCCCCAGCTCTTGGCGGCCTACGAGCACAAGGAGCGGTTCTTCCACATCTGGGACGCCACAACCCGGCGTGACGCCGAGAAGGCGCTGACTGCCTGGATTGACGACATCCCACAGGGGCAAAAGGAGGTCTGGAAAGATCTCGTCAGTGCTATCAGTGGCTGGCATGAGGAGATGCTGACCTACTTCGAGACCGACATCCCGATCACCAACGCCTTCACGGAGTCAATCAACCGGCTGGCCAAGGATAAGAACCGCGATGGCCGTGGCTACTCATTCGAGGTGATGCGGGCCCGGATGCTCTACACCACCAAGCACAAGAAGAAGGTGCCGCAGACCAAGGAATCCCCCTTCCTGGGCAAGGCCACCATGACCTACAGCATGGGTCTTCCCGAGCCTGAGAAAAACTACGGCGTCGATCTATCAACCTTCTGGAAGAGTTAAGGGTTCGAAGGAGCAAGGGGCTCCATCTACCACTTAATCCGGATACCCA
>NZ_AQOQ01000065.1:0-5061 GCF_002888555.1 Alcanivorax sp. MD8A
CTGTTCACTGTTCACTGTTCACTGTTCATGGCGATCTCATTATGACAAACCAACCTGTAGGCATTCCCCTCCCCAGTGGTCATACCATGCGAGCGCGCTGGTTGCGGCCGGCGTCGGCGCAGCCGCATAAGGCGGCGGTGATCGCGATTCACGATATTTTTGGTTATACCGATGATATTGAGCGCATTGCGCAGCGGCTGGCCGATAACGGTTATCCGGTGTTGGTGCCGGATTTATATGATTTGCCGGGCAGCAAGGCGTTGTGTGTCGTGAAGACATTGAAGGCCCATGAAACCGGGAAAGGGCCTGCGTTCGAGCAGCTTGAAGCCTGCCGGCTCTGGTTACTGGCGCAGTCGGATGAGCCGGTGGAGCAGGTGGGGGTGATGGGCTTTTGCATGGGCGGTCGTTTTGCTGTGCTGTATGCCAGCCAGGCCCCGGTGCAAGTGGTGGCGCCATTTTATGGCGGGATCCCGAAGAAGGCGGAGTCCCTGCAGGGGATCTGCCCGGCGGTGGGTGGCTGGGGGCGTCAGGATATGCTGTATGGCGATCATGGCGAGCGATTGGCCAGCCATCTTGATCGTCTGGGGGTTCCCCATGATGTGAAGACGTACGACGATGTGGGCCATTCTTTCATGAATGACCACCAGACCTTCACATTCAAGAAACTCGGCCCGCTGCCGCCGCTGCGCTCAAAGTTTGACGCGGGGGCTTCGGAAGATAGCTGGCAGCGGGTGTTGGTTTTCTTCGAAAAGGTGTTTTCGGGGGAGATCGGTTCTCGCTAGAGGCGGAGTAACGTGGTCATGTCGGTTACCATTCGCACTTCGAATGGATCGCCATGCGAGCATGGCTCCTACAAATCGTGGCGCCTTCTACCTTGTCGGAGCTATGCTCGCATGGCGATGAATTACGGATTTCGCTGATTTTTCAGGTATACCACAAAGGCAATGCTGGCGATGACCAGCAGAAAAATCACGAAAGCAGTCAATAGTTCTGACAGGGTCAGGTTGGCCAGCATCCGGGCTCTCCAGGCAGACAGATCAATTCAGAATAGCAGAACCGTGGAAGGTAAGCGCCTGCCACGGTTGCCATTGTGGATCAGATTTCCTGCAACAGGTCACAGGTCTTCTCCCATCCCAGACAGCCGTCGGTAATCGAGACCCCGTACGCTAGCGGTTTGTCCTGCCCCTGGCGCCCATCTTCAAGATGACTTTCCAGCATCACGCCGACGATGTGCTGCCGGGACGGGTCACGCTGCTGTTGACGCTGGGCCAGCAAGTCACGAAGTACATGGGGCTGGCGTAGCGGGTCTTTACCGCTGTTGGCGTGGCTGCAGTCCACGATCAGGCGAGGGTTTTGGCCCTTTGCCTGCAGGGCTGTAACCGCCTGGCGAACACTGTTGGCGTCGTAGTTCGGGCCATCGTGCCCGCCTCGTAATACCAGATGGGTATCCGCATTGCCTGCGGTCTGTATCAGCGCGTTACGGCCATCGTCATCCATACCCAGATGCGTGTGCGGATGACTGGCGGAGCCCATGGCGTCGCAGGCAATGTCGATGCTGCCATCGGTACCGTTCTTGAAGCCCACCGGCATCGCAAGGCCGCTGACCATTTCACGGTGAATCTGCGATTCGGTGGTGCGCGCTCCGATCGCCGCCCAACTAAGCAGGTCGCCCAGGTAATCTGCAGCCATGGGGTGGAGCAGTTCCGTGGCCAGAGGCAGGCCCAGCTTGGCCAGGTCTCGCAGCAGGTGGCGGGCGACAGTCAGGCCGGTGCCGATGTCGTTGCTGCCGTCCAGATGGGGATCGTAGAGCATGCCTTTCCAGCCTACGGTAGTACGCGGTTTTTCCACGTAGGCGCGCATCACGATGAATGCCTTGTCTCGCAATTGCTCAGCCAGTGCGGCCAGCCGGTGACCGTATTCCAGTGCGGATTTCGGATCATGGAGCGAGCACGGGCCGGTGATGATCAACAGGCGATTGTCCTCACCGTTGAGAATATTGCGAACAGTCTGTCGATGGCGATCGATCTGTTCGGCCAGGGCGCGATCCACGGGCAGGCGCTCTCGCAGCACGGCGGGAGTGGGCAGTGGCAGGCTACGGCGGCTGGCAGTCGTCAGATTCCGGGCTGTGGTGTCGTGAAGCTGTTGCATGGTCGTTCCTTGTATCGGGTGCGCCTGCGGGGCGCTGAAATTCATCGTCGTAATCGCAAAACCGGCGGCTGCCAGTGGCTAAATCGTGTGCTGGACGCTGTCAGGCAATATCGGTACATGGTGTTGCTCCTTGATGACGTTGGCGTTGTTGGCGCCAATAAAAAACCCCGGGCGGGATACCGACCGGGGTTTTTGAGGTTTCGGCAGGCGTCCCTTGCGGGCGCGCCTGGATACGGGATCAGGCGCGCAAGCGGCTAAACCAATACCCAAAATAGAAGGTGCCAGACACAACACGACCCACTACCGCGCGAGCGGTCAGGTGTGAATTGTGGGAGGTTGGCGCTTTCATCATTTAATCTCTGTCTGTTGCGTTCGATATGAACGTGCAGTGTCTCGATGATTCAAGACTAGCCCGCAGCTACCGTCGCTGCAAGCGGAAAAGGCCTGGGGAGCTATTCAGAGGCTCCCTGGCAGTTATAGCGAAATGCTATGCCGCTGCAGGCTCGCTTCCGGGCGGCCCTTTGGCTAGTCTTTGTTTTCCTGCTGCGAGCCACCACGTCCATGCCTCATCTCACGAAAAAGACCGCGCTGCGCTGGTTTTCTATTCCGGCTTTGGGGCTCTTGCTACTGGCCGCCTTGCTGCACTACTGGCCACTTCCTGAACGGCTGACCAGTACGCCTTACGCTACCTTGATGCTGGACCGGGAGGGGCGATTGCTCAATGCCCGTATCGCCAGTGATCAGCAATGGCGATTCGTGCCGGTGGCGAAGCTTCCGCCAAAATACCAGCAGGCGCTGTTGCGCTTTGAGGATCAACGATTTTTCGCCCACCCGGGAATTGACCCGCTGGCGATTGGCCGTGCCCTGTGGCTCAACCTGGAGGCGGGCAGGGTGGTGAGCGGGGGCTCGACCCTGACCATGCAGCTGGCGCGGTTGCTAAGAGAAGACCCGCCCCGCACGCTGCCCGAGAAAGCCCGTGAAGCCTGGCTGGCACTCCAGCTGGAGTGGCACCTGAGCAAGGAGGACGTGCTGGTGCAGTATGCCAGCCGGGCGCCGTTTGGTGGCAACATCGTTGGGTTGCGGGCAGCCTCCTGGCGTTACTTTGGCCGTGAGCCTGCGGCGCTGAGTTGGGCAGAAGCCGCCTTGTTGGCGGTGTTGCCCAATGCGCCTTCCTGGATTCACCCGGGCCGTAATCGTGACCGACTGCGGGCCAAACGGGACCGGTTACTGCAGGCGCTCCATGACAGTGGAGCCATGGAGCTGCGTGACTTGCAACTGGCGCTGCTGGAGCCGCTACCGGCGGCCCCGGCGCCCTTGCCACGGCTGGCCAGCCATTTGATGCAAACCCTCGAGCAGCAACAGCACAGTAAACTGTTGCGGACCACCCTGGATGCGGACCTGCAGCGGCGGGTTCAGTCCCTTGCTGCTCAGCATGGGCAGCGCCTGTCGCGGGAGGGGGTGCACAATGTGGCGGTGGTGGTCATTGATCACCGTGAAGGAGAGACCCGGGCCTATGTGGGCAACACCACCGAGGGGGATCCGCAGGAATACGGTGCCGCTGTAGACATTGCCAGCGCTGCGCGTTCGACCGGCAGCGTACTCAAGCCCTTGTTGTATGGGTTGATGCTGGATGGGGGGCTGCTCCTGCCCGATACCCTGGTCGCAGACCTGCCTACCAATTACGCCGGCTTCAGCCCGGAGAATTACGATCACGCCTACCGCGGTGCAGTGCCGGCGCACCAGGCGTTGAGTCAATCGTTGAACATTCCGGCGGTGCGCATGTTGCGGGAATACGGCATTGGCCGTTTCCACAGTGAGTTGCAGCGTATGGGAATGAGCACCCTGTTTCGCCGTGCCGAGGACTACGGGCTGACCCTGATTCTCGGGGGGGCAGAAGGGCGGCTGGATGAATTGACCGGTATTTATGCCCGCCTTATGCGTGCCGCCACCGGCCTTGCCCCCGGCACGATTCGTACCCTGCAACAGGACGAGGAAGACAACTCGCCGTTGATGCTGTCCCCCGGGGCGGCATGGTTGACCCAGCAGGCACTGCGAGAGGTGGCACGTCCGGGCACCGCGCGGCAGTGGCGCCAGTTCAGTTCCAGCCAACCGATCGCCTGGAAAACCGGTACCAGCTACGGGTTGCGGGATGCCTGGGCAATCGGCAGTAATGGCCGCTATACCGTCGGTGTCTGGGCTGGCAATGGCAATGGAGAGCCCGCCCCGTCATTGGGCGGTGCCGCCACGGCGGCTCCTGTGATGCTGGATGTGTTCAGCCTGCTGGGCCCATCGCCCTGGCCTGCAGCTCCCCTTGATGAACTCAATACGGTGCAGGTATGTGTCGACGACGGCTATCTGGCGGGCGGGCAATGCCAGACCCGCACCGGTTATGCGCCACGGTTGAGTCATTTCCAGTCCGTTACGCCGCATCATTTACGGATTCATCTGGATGCCAACGGGCAGCGAGTGCATGGCAACTGTGAAGCGGTGGCGAACATGCAACACCGGGACTGGTTTGTGTTGCCGCCGGCTCAGGCCTGGTTTTATCAGCGGCAGCACCCTGATTACCGGCCGTTACCGGCATGGCGCGAGGATTGTGTAGCCGGTGCCCTGGCCCTGCAGAGCGAGCCGCCCATGGCCATCGTGTACCCGCATGTGGGGAGTGAGATCTACATTCCCACCGAGCTGGACGGGCGGGCCGGGCGGGCGATTTTCCGTGCCGTGCATCAGCGCAAGGGGGCGAGACTCTACTGGCATCTCGACGCGGAGTTTCTTGGCGAGACACGGCATTTTCATGAGCGGGCGATCCTTGCCGAGCCCGGCTGGCATACGCTGACGCTGGTGGATGATCAGGGGTTCCGCCTGCGTCAGCGTATCCGGATTCTTTAGGGAGCCTCTGAATAACTCCTTGCA
>NZ_AQOQ01000066.1:0-5049 GCF_002888555.1 Alcanivorax sp. MD8A
AACGAAAAAATTCTGGCGACCATCTGGCAAGAGTTGCTGGGGCTGGAAGCCGTCAGTCGCGATGACCATTTCTTCAATCTGGGTGGGCATTCCCTGTTGGCGGTGCAAATGGTTAACCGCTTGCGTCATCAGCACCAGCTGGATTTGCCGCTCAATCGCATTTTTGAACAACCGCTGCTGAAACAGTGTGCGGCTTTGTGCCAGAGTGCAGCGGCCTTGCCCGCAATCCGCCCGGTGGCGCGTGGCGGCGATTTGCCGTGTTCCGCGGCGCAACGGCGTTTGTGGTTCGTGCAGCAATTGCAGCCGGAAAACGGTGCCTACCATATGCCGTTGGGGCTCGATGTGCGTGGTGAATTGCATCACGCAGCCCTGCAGCAGGCGCTGGATGCCCTGGTGGCGAATCACGAAAGCCTGCGTACCCGCTTTGTGGAAACCGCAGGGGAGCCTCGCCAGCGGATTCTGGATGAGCCCCCTGTGATCATCGACTGGCTGGATCTCACCGGCGAGGCGCTACCCGAATCTGTGGCCGGCGAACGCCAGGCGCGCACCCTGAACGCGCCGTTCGATCTGGCCAGTGATCCGTTGTTGCGCGTGCAGGTCATTCAGTTGGCCCCACAGCGCTATCAACTGTTGCTGGTCCAGCATCACATCATTGGTGATGGCGTTTCCATGCAATTGTTGATGGCGGAGCTGAGTAGCCGTTATGCCCAGGCTCATCGCGGTGATGCCATGCCACTGGTTTCTGCTCAACCGTCCGCCCGAATCCAGTACGCGGATTATGCCGCCTGGCAACAGCAGTGGCTGGCCAGTGATGAGGCCCGTGCACAACAGCAGTGGTGGGTAGAACAGTTGGGCGAGGGCGGTGAGCCGCTGGCGTTGCCCACCGACTTCCCTCGTGGTGTGTTAGTCGACACCAAACCTGCTAACTCGAAAGAAGGCGGGGCACGTTTACCCGTGACCTTTAGCCATGATCAGCTTGAGCGGCTGAAGCAGCGTGCCACCGAGCTGGGTTCTACGGTATCCACCTTGTTGCTCACGGCCTGGCAGGTACTGTTGCATCGCTACAGTGGTCAGTCGCAGGTGCGGGTGGGGGTGCCGGTTGCCGGCCGATTGCTGGCCGAAACCGAAACCCTGCAAGGGTGTTTTATCAATACCCTGGTCGTGCCGGCCGATTTTGTCGGCTCGCAATCGCTGGCTGAGCAGGTGGTGGCCACACAGCAGTTCATCGGCGAAGCGCAAGGGCGCCAGGCGCTGCCTTTTGAGGTGTTGGTCGAGGCGCTGGGCGTGGACCGGAATCTGGATCGTCACCCCTTGTTCCAGGTGGTGTTCAATCACCAGCGGTTGAGTGAAAACTTTGCCCCGCAATGGCCGGAAGCGGTCATCACACCGTTTGATCCGGGTGCCGCCGGTGCCCAGTTTGAACTGGCACTGGATGTCCTGGAAGACGATGAACAGCTGCAGGGGTTTATCGGTTACGACACGGCCCTGTTCCGTGCCAGCACCATTGAGCGCTTGCGGGAACATTTCCTGAGGGTGATGACGGCGCTGCTCACCCAGCCTGATCAGTCCTTGTCGGATATCGCCTTGCTGTCAGATCAGGAACAGGCCGACCAGCAAGTCTTCAATCGCACCGAAAAACGCTGGGGTGATTTTGTTGCCGTGCCGGAAAGAGTGCGTCAGCAAGCCGTGCGTTCGCCTGAGGCAGTGGCGTTGTCCATGGGCGACAGGCAGCTCAGTTATGCCGAGCTGGACCGCAAGGTAAACCAGCTGGCCAACCGCTTGCGTGCGGCCGGGGTGAAGGAAGAAGTGCGGGTGGCCATCGGCCTGCCCCGATCACTGGATCTGGTCATCGGTCTGTTGGCCATTACCCGTGCCGGGGGTGCCTATGTGCCGCTGGACCCGTCCTATCCCCAGGACCGTCTGGCCTACATTCTGGAGGCATCGCAGCCGGCGTTGTTGCTGACCGACAGCCGCTTGCTGGACAGCTGGCCGCAAGCGGTGCCCATGTGGTGTCTGGATCAACTGGACGTGAGCGGGCAGGCGACCACGGCACCGTCGGTGCAGTGGCATCCGGATCAGGCGCTCTATGTGATCTACACCTCTGGCTCCACTGGCAAACCCAAAGGGGTGCTCAATACCCAGGCCGCGCTGGAGAATCGATTGCTGTGGATGCAGCAGCAATACCCACTGGATGAATCCGACTGTGTGTTGCAGAAGACACCGTTCAGTTTTGATGTGTCGGTGTGGGAATTTTTCTGGCCGTTGATGGTGGGGGCGCGTCTCGCCATCGCGCCGCCGGATGCCCATGCGGACCCGCAGTGGTTGCAGCAGGTGATGGCTGAAGAGCAGGTCACCACGCTGCACTTTGTGCCGTCCATGTTGCATGCCTTTGTGTCCGCAACAGGATTGAAAAACCTGCCGTCCCTGAAGCAGGTGATCTGTAGTGGGGAAGCGCTGGACATGGCATTGCAGGGATCGGTGTTTGCCGCCCGTGACGATGTGCAGTTGCACAACCTGTATGGCCCCACCGAAGCGGCCATTGATGTGAGTTACTGGCATTGCCGCCCGGGCACCGGCCACACCGTGCCGATCGGCTCACCGATCAGCAATATTCAGCTGCATGTGCTGGATACCGATCTCAACCCGGTGCCGCGTGGGGTGGCCGGTGAACTCTATCTGGCGGGTGTGGGGTTGGCGCGTGGCTATCACGGTCGCCCCGATCTGACCGCAGAGCGTTTCGTTCCCAACCCCTTTGGTGAGCCTGGCTCACGGATGTACCGCACCGGTGATCAGGTGGTGCAGCGTGCCGATGGCGTTATCGATTATCTGGGCCGCCTTGATCATCAGGTCAAGATTCGCGGTCTGCGTATCGAGCTGGGTGAAATCGAGCAGCAACTGAAACAACAACCGGACATTGAGGATGCGGTGGTCGTGTCCCACTCCGGCGCGGCAGGTGATCAGCTGGTGGCCTATGTGGTAAGTGGCGCGTCCTCCCCGGAGGCCTGGCAGCAAGCCCTGTCGGCGGCCCTGCCGGATTACATGGTGCCGGGCCTGTTCATGTTGCTGGAGCAGATGCCGTTATCGCCCAACGGCAAACTGGATCGCAAGGCGCTACCTGAGCCGCAATGGCAGGCCCGGGAATACCGAGCGCCGGTGACCGACACCGAACAGCAACTCGCGGCGCTGTGGGAAGAGTTGTTGGGGCTGTCTTTAGCGAAGGCATCGCCGTCAGGAGAAGCGTTGTCAGGAAACGGTGCTGTCGGGCTGGACGATAACTTTTTTGCGCTGGGTGGCCATTCACTGTTGGCCACGCGGGTAGTGGCGGCGTTGCGTGATCGCTGGGGCGTGGATGTGCCCCTGCGTGCCCTGTTTGAAACCGACACCCTGCAAGCACTGGCGGCGTTGGTGGACGAACACAACGGCGAAGCAAAGCAACAGGAACAGGATGATCTTGCTGTCATGGCGGATCTGCTGGATGACCTGGAAGATTTATGATCCGGAGTAAGGGATGAGTCTCGATAAAGTGGCACTGGCCCAGCGCTTTATGGCGCTGGAAGAAAGCAAGCAGGCCATCTTTTTGCAGAAGCTGGGTGAAAAGGGCATTCCGTTTGAGCGGCTGCCAATTGTGTCCGGGCATCGCCCTGCGCGGTTACCGCTGGCGCCGGCCCAGCAACGGCTCTGGACGATTTATCAATTGGAGCCGGACAACACGGCGTATCACCTGACCACCGCTTTCAGTTTGAGCGGTCCGCTTGAGGTGGCGCGTTTGCTGCGCAGCCTGGAGGCGGTGGTGCAGCGACACGAGAGTTTGCGCACCGGTTTTCGGGACCACGACGGAGACGCCGAGCAGATCATCCAGTCGGCGCGGTTGCCGGTTGAGCAGCGCGATGTTCGCTCGCTGGATCAGGCAGCCCGTCAGACGCTGGCTGATGAACATGCCCGCCGTCGCTTTGTGCTGGAACGGGACTTGCCGTTGCGCGTGCAATTGTTACAGGAAGGCGAGCAGCAATGGCGGCTGCAGTTGGTGATGCACCATCTGGTATCTGATGGCTGGTCCATGGAGGTGTTCTTTACCGATCTCGGCCGCGCGTATCTGTCCGATGCCCCGTTGCCGCCCCTGGCAGTGCAGTATGCTGATTACGCGCTGTGGCAAAAGGCCTGGCTGGATGCCGGCGAGCGCGAGCGGCAACTGACCTATTGGCGTGAGCAGTTGCGGCTGGATCAGGGCGATAGTGTTCAGCCGCCGTTACTGATTCCCTATGACCGTCATCCGCAGCACAACGATCTTCGTCAGGCGGCCAGCGAGCAATGGTTGTTGCCGCAGACTTTGCAGGGCCCCTTGCAGGCCTTGGCGCGAGACAATGACACCACGCTCTTTACCGTGGTGTTGGCGGCCTGGCAGTGGGCGTTGGCGTCGGTCAGCGGTCGCCGGGATATTCCGGTGGGGGTGCCGATGGCAAACCGTGGCCGCAGTGAGGTTGAGGCGCTGGTGGGGTTCTTCGTCAACACCCTGGTGGTGCGAGGACAACCCAGCGCAGCCATGACCGTGGATCAGTGGGTGCAGCAGGTGCACCAGACCATGCTGGATGCCCAGGCCCATCAGGCGCTGCCTTTCGACCAGTTGGTGGCGTCGTTGGCGCCTCGTCGTGAACCTGGCGAAACCCCGCTGTTTCAGGTGCTGTTTAATTATCAGCGTCGTGATGGTGGTCGCCGCCAGCTGGATAATGAGGTCACCATCGCCCCGCAGGCGCAGGGCGTGCCCCATGCGCTGTTTGATCTTGCGTTGGATGTGCACGAAGCCAGTGACGGTGCGCTGGCGCTTACGCTGACCTATGCGGCCGACCGCTTTCACAGTGACACGGCCCGACGTTTGCAGCACGCCATGGAACAGGTGCTGGCGGCTTTTGCAGGAGACCGCCAGCGGTGTTTGGGCACCGTGGATACCGCTACACAAGACTTGCCGCGTTTGCAGCAGTGGGGTGAAGGCGAAGGGGCTTATGTGGCCCAGAGTTTTCCTTCGCTGTTCTCGCAGCAGGCGGCGTTGCGCGG
>NZ_AQOQ01000067.1:0-3689 GCF_002888555.1 Alcanivorax sp. MD8A
AGCACGCAAGGCGTTATTCAGAGACTCCCAAGCTTGCCACCCCTTTTCGGCCACCATCGACCTGTCTCATACAGAACATTTGAAAAGTCCACGCCACGACACCATCCTACGCAGCACAACATCATCATGGTTTGACTAACCGCCCCGGAGGCAACGTGAAACTGGCTCTTCCTGATTGGCTGTCGCCTGTTGCACAGCAGCTCGAGCCCTGGCTCCCCGCCCTGACCCTCACCGGGGTGGTGATGGCGCTTGCCTCCATGGTCGCCATCCCCTGGTTATTGATTCGCATGCCTGCCCACTACTTCACCGAGGCGTATCAGCCCCGTTCACAACGCGGGCCTCTGGCGTGGCTGCTATGGTGTCTGCGTAACCTGCTGGCCCTGCTCTTGTTAATGGCCGGCGTCATCATGCTGGTGCTACCCGGCCAGGGATTGTTGACCATTCTGATTGCTATCATGACCAGCACATTTCCGGGGAAATACCGTATGGAACGCGCTATTATGCGGCGCCCCGGGGTATTCCGGGCCGCCAACTGGATTCGCGCCCGTTACCATCGTGAACCGCTCCTTCATCCCGATGCCCAGGTACCGCCGGGTAACCACAAGGATTCCTTGCATGGCCATTAACAGCGCAGCCATTCGCTGGCACGGAAACTCGCTTGAGCTGCTGGACCAGCGCCTGCTCCCCACCCAGACCGTCTGGCTAACCATCAGCGATAGCCGGCAAGCCGCCAACGCCATTCGCGAGATGGTGGTACGCGGAGCTCCTGCCATCGGCATCACGGCAGCCTATGGTCTGGCACTGGAAGCCCAACGTTTGGGTGACAACGCCAGCCTCCCCGCTCTCGCCACCGCCATCGAGTGTCTGGCCAGCAGCCGACCCACTGCCGTCAATCTGTTCTGGGCACTGGAGCGACTGCAGCGCACCGCTGGCGAGCGCACAGGGAGCGAACTGGTACAGGCCTTGATTGAGGATGCTGAATCCATCCACCAGGAAGACCTGGCAGCAAACCGCCGCATGGGCGAGTTTGGCGCCGCCTTGCTGAGCCCTGGCGCCACCCTCTACACCCATTGCAACACCGGAGCGCTGGCCACCGGCGGTCACGGTACCGCCCTGGGCATTATTCGCAGTGCGTGGGAAGCGGGCACGCTTGCCGGGGTCTACGCCGGTGAAACCCGCCCCTGGCTGCAAGGCAGTCGCCTGACCAGCTGGGAGCTACTCAACGATGGCATCCCGGTTACCCTTGTGGCTGACAGCAGCGCAGGCCAATTGATGGCCCAGGGCAAGATTGACGCCGTCATTGTCGGCGCCGACCGGATCACTGCTAACGGTGATACCGCCAACAAGATCGGCACCTACACTCTGGCGGTGCTCGCCAAACATCACGGCATTCCGTTCATTGTGGCCGCGCCGTTGTCGACCCTTGATAGCGAGTTGCCGGACGGCAGCCATATCGTGATTGAAGAACGCGATGGCAGTGAAATCCGCCAGATACAAGGCAAGCCTGTGGCACCGGCACACTGCCCCGTCTATAACCCGGCCTTTGATGTGACGCCGGCATCCCTGATTAGTGCGATTGTCACTGAACGTGGCGTCATTGATGCCCCCGACACATCGAAGGTAGTTGCCCACCTTCAAGCCAGCCACTGAGACAGCCAGAGCCGACACCATGACTGATCGCCCTTTTTCTACTGCCAGCTACCGCGACGCCGCCAGAGCGCTGGCCGCGACCGGCCAGCGTATTTATGCCAATGGATGGTCACCAGCCACCAGCAGTAATTATTCCGTTCGCCTGAACGCGACCCACGCGGCCATCACTCGCTCCGGGAAAGATAAAGGCTTGCTGCGCGAAACCGACATCATGGCGGTTGATCTTCAGGGCCAACCCGCCACCGATGGCAAGCCATCTGCCGAAACCCTTCTGCACACCCAGGTGTACCAGCGTTTTCCTGACATCGGCGCAGTACTGCACACCCACAGCCACGCCAGTACCGTGCTGACCATGCACTGGCCTGCCAATACGCTGACGCTGGAAGGCTACGAGCTGCTGAAAGCACTCGAAGGCATCCACACCCATGAGAGTCGACTGCAGATCCCGGTCTTCGACAATACTCAGGACATCGCCGCGCTGGCCAGTGAGGTCGACACCGCCATGGCAGAAGGCGCCATCAGCCATGCCTACCTGATTCGTGGGCATGGGCTTTATACCTGGGCCAGCGATCTGCCATCCTGTTACCGACAGCTTGAAGCGTTGGAGGTCTTGCTCGCCGTTGAGCTGGACCGCCGTCGCCTGAGTGGAGTGTAAAACATGAGCGAACTGAAGATATTTCATGACAGCCAGCCGCAAACCGTTCAGCAGCATCTGACCGACAAGGCAGCCATGGCCCAGGCGCTGGCGGCCGCCGGGATTCGCTATGAACAGTGGGAAGCCAGCAAGGCACTGTCAGAAAATCCCGATCAGGCAGAGGTGATTGAGGCTTATCAGGCTGATATCAATCGTCTTATTGAACAGGAAGGCTACCAGACCGTCGATGTCGTCAGCATGGTACCGGATCACCCGGAAAAGGCCGCTTTTCGACAAAAGTTTCTGGAAGAACATCGTCACAGTGAAGACGAAGTGCGCTTCTTCGTGGAAGGCCGCGGTCTGTTTACGCTGCACATTGGCGACAACGTCTATGAAGTACTGTGCACCAAGGGCGATTTGATCAGCGTGCCAGCGAACACACCGCACTGGTTCGATATGGGCCCCAGCCCTCGCTTTGTGGCGATCCGCCTGTTCAACAACCCTGAGGGATGGGTCGCGAATTTTACCGGCAGTGATATCGCCCAGCGATTCAATCGTCTGGACTGAACGCGATTTGCGCATCCGGGGATAACACCAGAAAACGGGATACCGCCATGATCAAGGCCATCGTTACCGATATCGAAGGCACCACCAGCAGCATTTCTTTCGTCAAGGAAGTGCTGTTCCCCTATGCCGCCAACGCCTTCCCCCGGTTTCTGGCAGAACACTGGGATGACGCTGACGTTCAACAACTGATTGCGGCAGCCGCCGCCGAAAGTGGCCAGCCGCTGACATCACCTGACAGTGCCAATGCCCTGTTCCAGGAATGGATCGCAGCAGACCGCAAGGTAACGCCACTCAAGGCCCTGCAAGGCAAAATCTGGCAGGCGGGCTATGAGAATGGCGATTATACCGCCCACCTTTATCCCGACACCGCGGCCAACCTGAACCTCTGGAAAAAGCAAAACCTGGATCTTTATGTGTACTCGTCAGGCTCCATCGCTGCACAAAAGCTGTTTTTCGGCTACAGCGATGCCGGCGACCTGACTCCCCTTTTCAGTGGCTATTTCGATACCACCTCGGGCCATAAGCAGGAAGTCCAGAGCTACCGGAATATTCAGGCCGCCATTGGCCTTCCGGCCAACCAGTTGCTGTTCCTGTCTGATGTGGAAGCCGAACTGGATGCCGCAGCCGAAGCGGGTTTTCATACTTGCCGGCTGGATCGTGAGGGCAGTCAGGGCGCCAGCCGACACCCCGTCGTCAACCGTTTTGATGAGATTGATCCAGGGAGCCTCTGAATAACTCCTTGCGTGCTCAGTCTTTCAGGCTGGTTCGCCCCCTCGGCCAAGGTAAAGAGGGGCGCGGTTTTGAAGGATTATGTCCATCCATCGGCTCTTCACCTTCG
>NZ_AQOQ01000068.1:0-3599 GCF_002888555.1 Alcanivorax sp. MD8A
ATACCAACCAGATAATCCGGATACCCATTCTTATTTGGGGCGAAACATTCACTGTTCAAGTACCGGCTGCATACCTCATTGGGATAGAGGAGCCGCCCCACTGCTCTCTCGCTGCCGCCCTTGTTGTATTCCTTTACGGCAGTGATCAACTGGCGAACGTCGCGGAAGCTGTCCTTGCTGACGCCGTTGGCATCGGTCACACGAGTTTGGAACTGGGTTTTGCCATCCCGGTCGGTACCGAAGCCATAATCGAAGGTGGTGCGGGTGGTGTCCGGAATCGTGACCTTGAGCGGACGATCCAACACGTCGTACTCGGTGATCGTAGGTGCCACCAGATCAAAGGCGGGGTTAAACAACCCGGCAGATCCCAGGGCCTCGGTGTTGGGGTAGTACTGCTTCACGCTACGCCCCACATGATCGAAGATCACGCGGCCAGAGACCACCATGACATCTTCCGGCTCACCGTTGCCATCACCATCCCCCTGCCCACACAGGCTATCCGGTGGCTCGAAATCCTTCATGGCCATGCCTGTGGTGCCCCCTACGTTTTTCCGGCTCGTCGCGCCAGCAAACGCCCCCATATGGGTCCTGATACCCTAAACCGAGCTATCAGCAAACTGTTTGGCCGGGAAACAGGACGCAAAAAACAGCCTCCCAACAAGATGGGAGGGCTTGAACACTTCACCGTTCACGACCTGCGGCGCACCTTCCGCAGCCTTGCAGCTGCGGAAGGTGTGCCTGGGCATGTGGCAGAAAGGTGTTTGAACCATAAATTGAAAGGGGTGGAAGGTATTTATGACAGATATGACTACTTTGAAGAACGGAAGCTTGCACACCAGAAAGTTGCCGACCGCATTGAACCGGTGATACGGCTCTGATGCACAGGTGTGTTTAGACCGAATATAAAGACTTTCCTGTTGATTACTTCAATACCCTACACCTAGCCCTACACCAGAATTGTGGATTATAGCGGACGAAGATGAACTGATCTGGGCATAAGAAAGACGCGCCGCGCACAGCGGCAGACACATGCATGGTAGGGTCTGAAATCCAAAGGTACCCAGGCATAACGCCACTGGTCATCGCTCCTTGCCTATCCATGACCCAATAATATCGATCAAAAGTAAAGGTACAGCCAAACATCAGCTAGCGGATAGGCACCTTATCGCCGCCGTGCTAAGGGAGCATTTCCTCGATTATTTTCCCCGATATCATTGCATGTATGCTCTGGATTAGGACATCCAACGCGGTGCTTGCCAGCAGGCCGGCATCGTCGAAGCTGAAGCTCGCGCAATCTTACTATTTACGCCCCACTGGCGAAGCCAGACCAGAAGGGGGGGGGGAGTTTTCTCTTTTGGCACGATTTCTTCGAACCCGTAAAAGGTCGAGACCACAGCACTACGATACGCGGCTCAACCAACCAATGTCACACCACAACAACCAGAATTCGATCAATGATTACATTCTTGCCATTAACGATCGTGCCATTTATTCGTTGATAGAATTTGGTTTGGGAAAGGAACTTGAACAGTAACAGTTAACCCACCTGACCGGCCAAGCCCGCATCTTACCTCCCCCCCGTAGCGCTGAACGATTTCAAACACAATAGCCAGTCCCAGTCCGTGACCCGGGGCTTGCTCATCAAGTCTTAACCCCCGCTTTCCCAGCGTCTTCAGAGCTTCCCCGGCCACACCCGGGCCATCGTCACCCACGACAATTATCATCTGATCTCGGCATTCCTCCAGAAGGAGCTCTACGCAACGAGACGACCACTTTCCAGCGTTATCGAGAAGGTTGCCAAGTACCTCATTCAGGTCTTGCTCGTCTATAGGCCAGCACCGCTCTTCTGCTAGATTTGTTGCAAGCTCAAAGGATTTTTCCGAGTGTAGACGACCCAGCATCCATAGCAGGTCCCGTGCCAATTTAACCGGGTAAGCGCTTTGGCCTACATGAGCGCCCGCAAATTTGCTACGCCGTAATTTTGCCTCTAGTTGCTTATCGATATCGTCCAGCCTCGAGACTATTGCCTGCCGCAGCTCCTGATCTAAAGGGCGGCCAGTGTCTTGTAGAATCTGGCGTACCGCTGCGATAGGTGTCTTGACGCTATGTGATAAGTTGGTGAGAGCATTCCGAGATCGCTTGAGTCGATGCTCGAGAGAATCCAACAGCTGGTTAAGCTGACCAACAAGCGGACGGAATTCATCTGGTCCGGTGGCGTCGATTCGAGAAATCTGGCCAGACTGAAGCCTGTTCAGCGCGCTCTGAAGGGCCTCTACAGGTCGAAGGGCCAAGGTAACACCTATCCAGAGGCTTCCAACCAGCAGCACCATTAGCAGGACAGAAACAACCGCCGTCCAAGTGTGCAGCGTCTCTTGACTCTGTTGCAGCGACTCCATATTTTCGGCCACAATCACCACAATCATGACTCCATCAATCATGAATGACCGACGATAAGCGAGAATCCATGGCGGTGCTTCAGGTACGGACGCATCATGAATGTTAACTCCCCCCTGTTTATCGGAAGCGAACAAAGGCTTTAAGAGAGGGGCCCAGGACTCAGGGGAAACCATCTGTTGTGACGGTGAGGCAATAGCGAAGGCATGATGGAAAACTTCTTGGAAATAATCACCGGCATCTAAACTATCGATCGCCCCCCCGGACTCTCGTATTCGATGCTCCAGAAAAGCGACCTCTTCCTTTAATCGACTCTCCACAAACTCACGGGACATGCGCTCCAGCAACGTGCCGTGAATAAACCAAGCCAAAGCCATCAAGGCAACGCCTGCGGGCAATAGCAGGAGTAAAAGCATCCCCCGTACCGAGCTGGGCCTTTTAGTCACGGGCATCGAACATATATCCTTGGCCACGTCGTGTTTTAATCGTGTCTGTACCGACTAGCTTCCTCAGCCGGCGGATGTAGGCCTCGATAACGTTCTCACTCGGATTATCGTTTAGGTTATAAAGTTGCTCCATTAACTGCTCCTTGGAAAACACGTGTCCGGGACGCCCCATGAGACACCTGAGCAGCCGGAATTCAGTGCCTGTCAGGCTGTGCTCTTGGCCATCGTTTGCTTTAAGGGTCTGGCGACTCTGATCCAATTCGAAATACCCAGCCTTGACGATATCTACCATCCGCCCTTCGCTACGCCGTATTATCGCATGCAGCCGGGCAATCAGCTCTTCGGCCTGGAACGGCTTGGTCAAATAATCGTCAGCTCCGGCCTTCAGCCCGTTGACCTTTTCTTGCCAGTCTCCCCGTGCCGTCAGGATCAATACTGGAAAGCCGATGTTGCTGCCGCGCCAGCGCCGCAAGACGTCCAGGCCGCTACCGTCAGGCAATCCCAAATCCAATATACATGCCCGGTAGCTTTCCTGTTCACCCAGCACTATCCCATCATGGGCTGTAGACGCAATGTCCACACTAAAGCCTAGCTTCTCCAATTGACTCGACAGGCCGTCCGCTAATAGTCGGTCATCCTCCACCAGAAGCAGCCTCATTATTTACACCTTTTAGTCAGTATTTAGATACCCCATCAATATCGCAGAGCAGCCTGAATCCAGCCTGAAAAAAATGGGTATCCGGATTATCTGGTTGGTAT
>NZ_AQOQ01000069.1:0-3540 GCF_002888555.1 Alcanivorax sp. MD8A
CGGCGCCTCACCCTGGCACCTTCGGTGCATCGGGTGTCACACCTCGGTCCCGCTTGACGGGATGGCAGCGCAGGCGCTGCGAGGTAGGGAGAGGAGGTCACCGTATCCTAAATATAAAAAAAGGCCCCTCAGCATAATGCGCTGAGGGGCCTTTTTTTATATTTAAGAGCCTGACGATGACCTACTCTCACATGGGGAAGCCCCACACTACCATCGGCGATGTGTCGTTTCACTTCTGAGTTCGGCATGGGATCAGGTGGTTCCAACACTCTATTGTCGTCAGGCAAACTGGTTTGGTTTTCCTGATGGAATCAGGAGGACCAAATAGGTTGCCTTACCGGTCGACTACTTGACTGACCGGCAAAGCCAAATTGGGAACGAGAAGTTTGCTATTCATGATTAGCAAGCTGACTTCTGACACCTTGTCTTTACGCTGTCCTGACTCGTGGAGTCTTGGGACTGCTTTGGTGTTATATAGTCAAGCCTCACGGGCAATTAGTACTGGTTAGCTTCACGCCTTACAACGCTTCCACACCCAGCCTATCAACGTTGTGGTCTTCAACGGCCCTTCAGGGGAATCAAGTTCCCAGGGAGATCTCATCTTGAGGGAGGCTTCCCGCTTAGATGCTTTCAGCGGTTATCCCGTCCGAACATAGCTACCCGGCAATGCCACTGGCGTGACAACCGGAACACCAGAGGTTCGTCCACTCCGGTCCTCTCGTACTAGGAGCAGCTCCTCTCAAATCTCCAACGCCCACGGCAGATAGGGACCGAACTGTCTCACGACGTTCTAAACCCAGCTCGCGTACCTCTTTAAATGGCGAACAGCCATACCCTTGGGACCGGCTTCAGCCCCAGGATGAGATGAGCCGACATCGAGGTGCCAAACACCGCCGTCGATATGAACTCTTGGGCGGTATCAGCCTGTTATCCCCGGAGTACCTTTTATCCGTTGAGCGATGGCCCTTCCATACAGAACCACCGGATCACTAAGACCTGCTTTCGCACCTGCTCGACTTGTAGGTCTCGCAGTCAAGCACCCTTCTACCTTTACGCTCGTTGCACGATGTCCGACCGTGCTGAGGGTACCTTTGTGCTCCTCCGTTACTCTTTGGGAGGAGACCGCCCCAGTCAAACTACCCACCACACAATGTCCCCGACCCGGATAACGGGCCTAGGTTAGAACCTCAAACATGCCAGGCTGGTATTTCAAGGACGACTCCACAATGACTGGCGTCACTGCTTCAAAGTCTCCCAGCTATCCTACACAAGCAGGCTCAAAGTCCACTGTGAAGCTGTAGTAAAGGTTCACGGGGTCTTTCCGTCTAGCCGCGGGTACACAGCATCTTCACTGCGATTTCGATTTCACTGAGTCTCGGGTGGAGACAGCGCCCCCATCATTACGCCATTCGTGCAGGTCGGAACTTACCCGACAAGGAATTTCGCTACCTTAGGACCGTTATAGTTACGGCCGCCGTTTACCGGGGCTTCGATCAAGAGCTTCGCCGAAGCTAACCCCATCAATTAACCTTCCGGCACCGGGCAGGCGTCACACCCTATACGTCCGCTTACGCGTTTGCAGAGTGCTGTGTTTTTAATAAACAGTTGCAGGGGCCTTTTCACTGCGACCGCCAATAGCTTAGGGAGTAAATCCCATCACCGTCAGCGGCGTACCTTCTCCCGAAGTTACGGTACAATTTTGCCTAGTTCCTTCACCCGAGTTCTCTCAAGCGCCTTAGAATACTCATCCCAACCACCTGTGTCGGTTTGGGGTACGGTTCCTTATAACCTGAAGCTTAGAAGATTTTCCTGGAAGCATGGCATCAACCACTTCCCGGTCACAAAGGACCAGTGGTCTCGACTCTCAGCCTTAAGGTGCCGGATTTGCCTAACACCTCAGCCTACAGCCTTTCCCCGGGACAACCAACGCCCGGTAGGCATAGCCTTCTCCGTCTCTCCATCGCAGTTATAAGAAGTACAGGAATATTAACCTGTTTCCCATCAGCTACGCATTTCTGCCTCGCCTTAGGGGCCGACTCACCCTGCGCCGATTAGCGTTGCGCAGGAAACCTTGGTCTTTCGGCGTGGAGGTTTTTCACCCCCATTATCGTTACTCACGTCAGCATTCGCACTTGTGATACCTCCAGCATGCTTCTCAACACACCTTCACAGGCTTACACAACGCTCCCCTACCCAGCAGAACAAGTCTGCTGCCGCAGCTTCGGTATCCAGTTTTAGCCCCGTTACATCTTCCGCGCAGGCCGACTCGACTAGTGAGCTATTACGCTTTCTTTAAAGGGTGGCTGCTTCTAAGCCAACCTCCTAGCTGTCTGAGCCTTCCCACATCGTTTCCCACTTAACTGGAATTTGGGGACCTTAGCTGGCGGTCTGGGTTGTTTCCCTCTCCACGACGGACGTTAGCACCCGCCGTGTGTCTCCCGGATAGTACTCACTGGTATTCGGAGTTTGCATCGGTTTGGTAAGTCGGGATGACCCCCTAGCCGAAACAGTGCTCTACCCCCAGTGGTATTCGTCCGAGGCGCTACCTAAATAGCTTTCGGGGAGAACCAGCTATCTCCGAGCTTGATTAGCCTTTCACTCCGATCCACAGGTCATCCGCTAACTTTTCAACGGTAGTCGGTTCGGTCCTCCAGTGCGTGTTACCGCACCTTCAACCTGCCCATGGATAGATCGCCCGGTTTCGGGTCTAATCCCAGCAACTAAACGCCCTATTAAGACTCGGTTTCCCTACGGCTCCCCTAAACGGTTAACCTCGCTACTGAAATTAAGTCGCTGACCCATTATACAAAAGGTACGCCGTCACCCCACAAAGAGGGCTCCGACTGCTTGTACGTACACGGTTTCAGGTTCTATTTCACTCCCCTCTCCGGGGTTCTTTTCGCCTTTCCCTCACGGTACTGGTTCACTATCGGTCAGCCAGGAGTATTTAGCCTTGGAGGATGGTCCCCCCATGTTCAGTCAAAGTTTCACGTGCTCCGACCTACTCGTTTTCACTTGATCAGGTTTTCGAATACGGGGCTATCACCCACTATGGCCGGCCTTCCCAGACCGTTCTTCTAACCATTCACAAACTTAAGGGCTAATCCGCGTTCGCTCGCCGCTACTGACGGAATCTCAATTGATTTCTGTTCCTAAGGGTACTTAGATGTTTCAGTTCCCCTCGTTCGCCCCCTACACCTATGGATTCAGTGCAGGGTACCTGCCTTATGACAGGTGGGTTTCCCCATTCGGAAATCTCCGGGTCAAACAGTTGTTTGCCACCTAACCGGAGCTTATCGCAGGCTACTACGTCCTTCATCGCCTCTGGCTGCCAAGGCATCCACCGTGTACGCTTAATCACTTGACTATATAACCCAAAACAGTCTCTTCATCACCCGCCTTTCGACTGGCAACTCCAATTCCGCCCAGGTCATTCATCGTGATAACGATTCACCATAAAGACACAAGTGTCAGAAAGTCTCTAACGCTTGCATTCTCAATGAATACTTGGACTTCTCATTTCCCAAATTTTTAAAGAGC
>NZ_AQOQ01000007.1:0-136047 GCF_002888555.1 Alcanivorax sp. MD8A
GTGATCAAATACGGCTGGCCAACAAGGGACTGGGCCCCCTTAACGACAGAATCGCCATCCTACAGGGAGAGGCAGAGCAGCTGTAGGAGCCTTGCTCGCAAGGCGATCATTCGTCATGCGAACATGGTTTCCTACAGCATTAATATAGATGCGCACTTTAATCACTAGCTTGTGGATTCCCCTCCTCCCAAATAAAAAAAGCCCGCCGAAAGGCGGGCAGCTGTCACTTGCGTCGAGGAAATCGTGGCCGGGGTGGGCCCCGGCCTTATTATTTTAGAACTTGTGTTCCATACCGATACCGATGGTCTGAACTTCTTCGTCAGCGATGTCGGCTTCCAGGTTGTTGAAGTACACGTAGGTCTTGGTAGCTTTGGCCAGCTTATAGTCGGCACCCAGGCTGTACTGAGTGATTTCTTCGTCGTTGCTGTCGCCTTCAGCCATTCCGTACTGTGCTTTCAGCTTGATGCGGTCGATTTTGAAGGCCGCGCTGACAACAACAGCAGCATCTTCACCGTCACCTTCTGATTCTTCAGCCATCTGGTAGATTGCACCCAGTTCGAAGTTGCCCGGCTTGATGCCAGCTGCTACGCGGGTGATATCCAGAGTGGAGGTACCTGCGAAGGTCTGGGTATCAGCCACCAGGTCGTCTTCGATGCTGGTGTCGTGAGACAGAGCGGCGAAGAACATGTCTTTTTCCAGCACCAGAGAGATGGAGGTAGAATCCGCCAGGCCGTTTTCGTTCTCACCGTCACCGTCGAAGTCATCGCTGTCTTCGTTCGGGATGAAGGCGGCGTTCAGGGTGATCATGTCAGCCAGCTTCGGAGTGCTGTACTGGATGATGTTGGAAGCACGGTTCTCACCCGGCATAACGTTCTTGATATCGCCGTCCAGATCGTTGAACTGGTCGATCTTGCCTTGAGCCAGCTTGGTCGGGGTATCGAATTTACCCGCTTTCAGGGTACCGAAACCGCCCTGCAGACCACCGAAGATGTTACGTTGGGTGAAAGTCTGACCGCTCTTGTCACCGTCATCGACGCTGATTTCGAATTCGGCCTGGTAGATGGCTTTCAGGTTGGCCACGTCCAGATCCAGGTCACCCTTCACGCCCAGGCGGGAAGCATTGCTCTGCAGTTCAAACTCGTCGTCGTTGTTCGGCGCAGCCGGAGACGGGTCATAGCTCATCTGCTCCAGGGAGATGTTCACTTTACCGTAAACAGTCGGACCGTCAGCCAGTACAACGCCCGGCATGGCAACGGCAGCCCCCACAGCGATCGCAAGCAAATTCTTCTTCATTCCAACACTCCTTCAATCAGGCAATATGTAATAAGCAGGGATCAGCAAATGCTGATGCCCTGTTTTTAAGCATCGCTTTCTGCTTGGGGGGGCAGTATGGGGAGGGGTGGTGACGGAAAAGTTGCTCTTATGTGAAGTTTTTATTTCACTGGGAACTTTGTGAGGCTAGGCAGGGTTTTGCAGGGGTTGCAGCCGTCGACCTCTCGCAGCGCAGGGGCAAGCCTGAAAGCCGATTTTGCCTCCTGAGCCCGGGCCGCCATGCAAGCATGGCTCCCAAAACGGCAGGCAAGAATCTCTGTTCAAGACGTACAAACCGCCGGCTACCCGGCGGTTGGGCATGCCCCACTCTACCAAGCAAGGGCTTTCAGGCTAGCGTTTTATCATGCCGCCTCGGCAACACTTTTCGCAGCTTTCTTCGCCTTTGCTTTGGCAGCACCGCCGGGCATGTACTGGCGCACATCCCAGAAGAAATATCGCTTGAGCACGCTGTTGGCTTCTTCGTCATTCTGGCGCCAGCCGTACATCTTCGGTTTTTCCTTCTCAATGGCCAGCGTGCCAAAAATCAGCCAGTCGTAAATCGCCAGAGTCGCAGTGACGTTCTTGGCGGAATTAGGTCCGCGCGCATGATGATGATGATGCTGGGTCGGGAAGGTAATCACATGCGCCAGCGCCCACATGGTCTTACGCACCCAAGCCCACTTGTGATTGTGGAAATACAGGTCCCAGTTCCAGTTCACGTGAGTCTGAGCCGCCCACAGGCCCTTGAATGCTGTCGCCACCAGAAAGACTTCCACCAGCCCCAGATACAGGCACACCAGCTGAAAGGTGTAGTTCGGCATGATGAACCACCAGGCCCAGCCATTCACAAACGTCTGAGTGACGGACAACTGCCCCTTGTTGTCCTGACCACCGGCCAAATGGTGGGGACGATGACTCATCTTGTAGAACGCCTGTATCCACTGCAGCACCTTGTTGTTGGGACGGCGACGATGGGCAAACAGGTGGAAAGCACCGTGCAGGAATTCTTCGATACAGAAGAAAGCGATCAGCGTCGGCACGAAATACTCAGCCTCCAGCCAGGCCAGCGAACCGGCACTGCCCGGAAACAGCTTGGTCAGCCCAAGGGTAATGAGCAACAGCACCAGCGGGCGCTGGATCGCGACCATCATGAAAGTGGCAAGAAAAGCCACTTTCCAGTCCTGGCGGGTTTTACGCCCATCACGGGTGCGGCCTGCAAAAACTTCCCACACCGCAGTGAGGATAATGAAAGTAGTGACCGATAGGGTCAGGATCTGGTCCATTGTTATTCTCCAGTTTGGGTTGTGCGCAACGCCAAAACTAGAGAGGGCCTACTTATTTTCCAAATCGATATTTGATATAAGTAATATCCATGAAACTGAATTTGCGCGGCATCGACCTGAATCTGCTCCCTGTGTTTGTTGCCATCATGGAGCACGGCCAACTCTCCAGAGCAGCAGACACGCTCGGCATGAGTCAACCTGCAATCAGCGCCGCCCTACAGCGCCTGCGCCACACTCTCGGCGACGCGCTCTTTGTCCGAACCCGCTCAGGTATGGAGCCCACCCCCCGTGCCCGCGAACTGCATGAGCAACTCGCCCCCCAGCTCAATACCTTGCGTGACATCCTTGATCCGGGAAACCGGTTCGACCCCGCCAGTAGCCAACGCCACTTTCGCATCATCAGCGTGGATTACTTCGAGATGGTTCTGCTGCCGCCCTTGCTGGCCAGAATCCGCCAGCAGGCCCCCGATGTGATACTGGAAGTCACCTCGGCCGGAGATGACATGACAGAAGACCTGCACAAGACCCGGGCAGATCTGGCCATCGACGCCTTCGTACATGATGACGACCGCCTGCACCGAGACACCCTTCTGGAAGAAAACCTGGTCGTGGTTGCACGCCGCCAGCACCCCACACTGCAGGGCAAATGCAGCAAACATGCTTTCCTGCAGGCCGAGCATGTGGTTTTGCCTGACCGCAACCGCCGACTGCCTCTGGACCAGATTCTTGACGCCCCCGGCTGGCAACGTCGCACCGGAGCACGGGTTACCCAATTTGCCAGCATGCTGGCAACCGCCGCAGGCTCGGACATGATTGCCACAGTCCCTGAGCGACTGGCCCGCCTCTATGCCGATGCCATGGACCTGCAAGTACTCGCCTTTCCAGTGCCTATCCCCCCTGTCCCCATCTATATGGTGTGGTCACCCGCCGTGGAACAGGACCCCGCCCACCGTTGGCTACGCCACCAGCTCCAGGCCACCCTGGCAGACCTTGGCCACCTTTCGCCCCCTTGAATCCTGGCCAAGTCATCGCCATCTCCTTATTCAGGCCCCCAACCAACAGGATCCCCCATGAGTTTTGGCCGCATCTTCTTCTTTATCTTTGGCTTTGCACTACTGGAAGTCATCGTCCTGGCCCAGGTAGCCGGCATGATCGGTTGGCCGGTGACTATTATTGCAACCGTCACCACGGCGCTGCTTGGCAGCTTTCTCTTTCGCCGTCAGGGCCTCGACACCTGGATACGCCTCAACCAGAAAATGCAGCAAGGAGACATGCCCGGCCAAGAAATGGTGGAAGGCATCATGCTACTGCTCGGCGGCGCCCTACTGATCACCCCCGGGTTTATTACCGACGCAGTCGGTTTTGCCCTGCTGTTGCCAACCTCCCGCCGGCTGATGGCCCGCCGGATCATCGCCAAAGGCACACTTCAGGGGTTTGCCACCCAGCGTCAGGGCGGTTTCACCTATACCGCCTACACACAACATAGCGGCCAGCCCTTCCAGCAGCCCGCAGACAGAAACGACGGCCACGTGACCATTGATGGCGAATCGCAACGCACTGACTAGATTCCCGTCCAGTACACAGCGAAGGATTACTGAATGCGAAAACACCGTGACGGAGGCTATGTGTACAACGCCTGGCCCACAGAGAGCCCCCGACAAGTAAACGCGTTCTCTCCCAAAGCCACCGCGCTATCCACCCTCTGACTACTGGCTCACCGTGATCTCAGTCGGGCAAGCCCACCGCTTCTCCACTGTTGCGAGCTGTATCAAGGCACACTGGACTGTGCCGGTAATTTTAATGCGACATTTACCCCTGACCTGAAAACCGAATCCGGGCTTAGCAAAAACCTGATGTTCAAGAGGCTTAACCCGCAAGCCACGCTCACGCTCAGCTTCTGGCAAAACGACATGGACGATGCCATCTTTCGGCAAACCAATGTCTTCACCCTGGTCACCAATTACCAGAACATCGACCGGGTTCGCTCACGGGGCATTGAGTTCATCGGCCCGTGCCAAGGTTACTGGTCCCTGCCCTGAGTATGGACGCCCCCTCTCCTGGACGGGCGTAATCACCGAGAAAACCGCGCCACCCCGACTCAGAAGGAAAACGTTTCCTCCAGGTCCCGACTGGCGAGCCAACCTGCAGGGCCACTACCGGATCAACACACACATAAGCCTGGCCATAGGCATCGACAACGTTAACGTTAACGTTAACGGTGACCCCATCACCCCCTACCCCAGCCACACCTATTTCGCCGAACTGCACTGGGATCTGTAATCACCTGTCAACTAACCTTCTTGGCGTGAAGACGCACCGTCACGCTGAACAACCGCTTCATCAGGTAAAATCACCGTCAGATCCACACGGCGATTCGCCTGGGATCGGTTACCCCCCTGCCCCACAAGGCCACCACCGTTGGAGACGTCGGCATAGCTGCTGTTCAGCCTGCTCAATAATTCACGGTAAACCGTATCTGCTCTGCCCGACGCCAACATCGCATTGCGCTCCGACGGCTCTCCGTCTGCATAGCCCTTGATCACGACACGTCCACCAGAAGAACGATTGAGCGCCTGGGCAATTGCTTCAACAACAATGAGCCCCTTCAGCCCGATCTCAATTTCCCCTACGGGGTAAAACAATGAGACCTCTCCTGCCGATTGCGGCAAAGAGCGCACCGTAGCGACAGTACCCCCAGTAACGACTTTCACCAGACTTCTTGGTTGGTCATCCACTTCGTTGACATAGACCGAGACGTACTCGCCTCTTAGGCCACCTACGCCCTTGTAAGCAAGCAGGTAAAGCTGGTTTTCAGTGTGACCGGCAAGCTCTCGCCCCAATAGCAGACGCCAGCCAGCGCTATCACCACAAGCCATTCCCTCGCAGTCAAAAGCAATTTCATAGCCATTTTTGGTAAGAGCGTCATGATAATGGGCATAAATGCTCATGTTGCTATCCGCGGCTTGGTGATCCAAAACATACTGAAATGCTTTACCCACAACACTGATTTCCCCACCGCTGGCATAACCTGAAAGCTCTCGTTCTTTGTCCAGGTAACGTACCGGCGCAGTCTGGAGACTTACCTTATCCATGACCTCATAATCACGGGATACCAGAATTTCGTTTTTGAAGAGACCACCAGGATCGAACGCGAGGGATAAGGTGGAGATACTGCATAACACAGCCACCAGTAGAATACGAAACATCAGACAACTCCCTATTTAAGATTTTTACAGTTGCGGTTACCGGTGACATTCCCTTCGCAGCGGATCGGAGTCTGCATGCGAATCACCGAGTGGGCGGATAATGGCAGGTGGTAGCCTCCGTGCAGGGCGCCATAGGCCTTGCAGCGCAACCAGTCGCCCGGCCCACCCAAGCCACCAAACAGATCCAGGCTCTCCCAGACCAGCGCATTAATTACGGGTACAGTCATTTCCTGACACCACAGGGTTCTTACGGACAACAGATTGGCATCCTGCACATTCATGGCCGTACCCCCGGCATTGATTACCGTAGTCGGACGCTGCTTCAGGTTGTCATTGGGAATCTGATAAGGACGATTGCGGCTGGACACTTCACGGTGCTTACCCTCATGAGGGCATGCCGAGCCGGCACAGGGCTCCAGCACCCAGGCCCTTTTGGCCAAACGGGTAAAAACTGCCTGGGTTGGCGAGGTCACCTCTACCTTGGCGCCCAGCGCATGGGTCGTCTGATACGCCAGCACATGCTTGAGCATTTCCGCTTCATAATCCATCAGGCCTGGGGTTTCACCCGGAGCGACACGGTAATTGTCCGGCATCATTCCCCTGACCAAAGCGGATTTCATCTCCACGGAGTAGGCATGATTGACACTGCCTGCACGGGCGGCTCGAAATGTCGCGTCATTGAGCGTGGCCTTGGTCCGGTAGAGCATGCCGAACTGAAGAATCGCAAAGATCAGCGGCACCCCCCAGGCAAAGGTAATCAGGAATTCTGTCATCGCCTGGCCTCGCTGGCCCCGTAACCTGCGATGCATTACCGCGTACCCTGGCCGCTGTTTCCGGTTAAAGCAGACGCTATCCGGTCACGAAAATCAGAGAACTGCTGTGCCGCTTCAGGAGAACTGCCCACAAAGCGTTGTTGCGCCTGCATGGCAAGCTGTAACGACTGCCGAGCTCTGACTACGGAAAGGTTATACCAGCCGCGAGCCTGCTCAGGATCCAGCTCCAGACAGCGCTCATACATGGTGACCGCGGCATCCAGCTGGCCACTTCGGGCATAAATGTTACCCAGCCGGAACCAGGCCTGATACAACTCGGGGTTCTCATCTACCAGTTCCTGATAGTAAGACTCCGCTTCCGACCACAAGCCATGCCGATAGCTTTCCTCAGCCATAAGCAGCGTATTCGCCGTCTCCTCCTGATACCTCGAATCCGATGGGCTGGACGCACAGCCCACCAGTAAACTAACAGCCAGCAGCATCAACAATCTGTACATAACATCCCTCATTAAAACCTTTAGCCCGAGCCATGTTGGCCGCAAGCTCAATCACTGTGTCAGCCTTTGCTGAAAAGGCCATGGACCAAGGCTTCAGCGACTCACAAATCCGCACCACCCCTCCCGACCGGTCGAGAAAAACCACATCAATAGGAAACCTCATAAAGAACATATGAATGGAACGGCAGCGACGAAAAATCAGGCCTCTATCGGCAGGTAAATGACTGAACACGGTCAGCCCCAGGAACCGTTGGGAAAAGCGCTTTGCTTCTGTCAGCTCCAGCTCCGCGGGGTCTCCATTGATGAGCACCTTCATTGCAAGGTCTCCCAGAGTTTCATGCCAATCGGGAAACCGATGACTATAAAGGTGGCGGGAAAAATGAACGCCACCAGGGGGAAGATCAGTTTCACCGGTGCTTCCATGGCTTTTTTCTCGGCCAACTGGAAGCGCTCAATACGCCGCTGGTTAGCCTGAATCTTTAGCGTCTCGCCGATACTAGCCCCGGTTTTCTCTGCCTGAACCACCGCATTGACGAAGGTATTGACTGAGTCGATATCAATCCGGTCTGCCATCAGTCGGAGCGCATCAAAGCGCCCCATACCGGCTCTCAGATCACGAACCACCTTGGACAGTTCCTCCTTGAACGGGCCATCAGGACCCTTCTCAACGGCATGGTTGATGGCCCCGGTAAAGTTGGTGCCGGCCTGAATACTCATGGACAGATAATCAAGATAGGTGGGGAGCTGGCGAACGATTCGTTCCCTGCGCTTATTGGCCAACTCCCGCGTCTTGAGCAAGGGCAGAAAGAAACCCACCACCAGCGCACACAACACCCAAAACCCGTCAAACGCATCGAGCAACAGGGCGGCAATCACACACCCAGCGGCGGCCAGAATTCCTGTCACCATCTGCAGCCCCAGAAATTGCTGAGCATTGAACATGAAAGACTGACCTGACTGGGCAAGCATCCGGTTACGTCTGGCAACCTGCTCCGCTTTCATGGCACCACCAAAGTAGTGAGCAGAAAAGGTAATCAGCGGCCATATCAACCTCAGCATGGGCGGAAGGGGATCCATGAACTCCCGTTCATCCTGTTCCACCTCCCTGAACACACGCCGGAACGCCACAAACAGCACCACCAGCGAACAAGCAAGCAACACCAGGGCTGCTACCGCATAGACACTCTGCATCTCAGACATCGATCGCCACTATCTTCCGGATAAACCAGAAGCCCATCAGTTCCATCACCACAATCACGGCACAGGCGCCCCACCCCACGTAGGTAGTGAAGAACTTGTCCACCGCATCCGGTTCGATCTGGGCAATCGCGAAACCCACCACGAAAGGTAACAGTGCCATTACCACTCCCTGCGCCTTGCCCATGGCCGTCAGTGAGCGGATCTTGCCCTCAATCTCGATCTTTCTGCGGATCGTATCGGAAAGCCGCTCCAGCACTTCCGCCAGGCTGCCGCCCACATCCCGGGCGATCTTCATCCCGGCGACGGTCATCTGCAGTTCGTCACTGGAAATCCGCTGCAGCATGTTGTCCAGGGAAACACTGAAATCCACGCCCATCTTCACTTCGCGAAGCAGCAGGCCAAATTCTTGCTGGATCGGCCCCCTGGATTCCTGAACCATCAATTCCAGCGCGGATGAAAGGTTGGAGCCAGCCCGTAGCATAGCGGCAATGGACGACAAACCGTCAGGGAGGGCGAGATTGAATTTCTCCCGCCGTTTGGCGTGTAGAACGGAATACACCACCCGTGGCGACGCGGCGAGAAATGCGGCCAGAAACACACTGAAGAACAGGTTTCCGCTGATCAGCCAAACCAACAGTGACGACACCAACAACACCCAGAAGCCAATCAGCAGCAGCCGGGAAGGATCAATGAAGATGAACATGTCAGCCAAGTTGGTCTCGGCATTCATCTTGAAATGGTCCTGATACTTGTGCAGTGCCGTGGTGAAGATCTTGTACGTCACAAGCGACAGCGCAAACACACTGACACAGAGCAGGAGCAGCACCACCGCCAGACTAGAATCCATGGCCAGGATCCTGAGGCTTATGAACGTTATTGAACAGGCGCATGTCTATCTTCACATTGCGCTGCCGCAACCCTTCAACGAAGTCGGGCACATTCCCGGTGGAAACGAACTCACCGCTAACCTTGCCATCGGGACCATAGCCGGAATGGGCAAACCGGAAGATTTCTGACAGCTGGATCACCCCGGCCTCAATGCCGTTCACTTCGGTGATGCTGGTGACTTTTCTTGAGCCACAGGAGAAGCGTGTCTGCTGGACAATAATATCGATGGCAGAGGTTATCTGCTCACGGATAGCCTGAACCGGCAGCTCCATACCGGACATCAGCACCAAGACCTCAATCCGCGACAGGCAGTCGCGGGGAGTGTTGGCATGAATGGTTGTCAGGGAGCCATCATGACCAGTGTTCATGGCCTGCAGCATGTCCAGCGCCTCACCGCCACGACACTCACCGACCACAATGCGGTCAGGACGCATACGCAAACAGTTCTTCACCAGATCCCGGATGGTCACCTCGCCCTTTCCTTCCTGATTGGAAGGACGCGCCTCCAGTGATATCAGGTTGGGCTGATACAGCTTGAGTTCCGCTGCATCTTCCACTGTGATGATACGTTCACCGTCGGGAATAAAATTGGACAGCACATTCAGCAGCGTGGTTTTACCAGAGCCGGTTCCCCCGGAAATCAGAATGTTCTTCTTCTGTTCCACCGCCAGCTCAAGAAATCCCACCATCTTTTCGTCCATGGAGCCAAAACGCAGCAAGTGGTCCGACGTGAGCCTTTCTTTCATGAATTTGCGGATGGTGATATTAGGTCCCTTCAGCGCAAGAGGAGGAATCACTGCATTGACACGGGATCCATCTTTGAGGCGCGCATCCACCATGGGGGAACTCTCATCGATACGCCGCCCCAATGGTGAGACGATCCGCTCAATGGCAGAAACCACCGCAGAATCATCGGTGAAGGTTACCTCGGATTTCTGCAGCACCCCGGACTTCTCGTAGAAAATCTCATCACGGGAATTGACCATAATCTCAGAGATACTGTCGTCCGCAATCAGCGGCTCCAGAGGGCCAAGCCCTACCGCTTCTGCCAGTACCTGGCGGGCCAGTTCTTCCCTGTCGATGTCGGCATCCAGATCCGCCTGATCCTGAATGATTCTGTCGATGGCTTCCGATGTCAGTACCCGCAGTGCACTGTCATCCATCTCCGCCACATTGATACGGCGTAGGTCCATGTAGGTGACCAGAGAGCGACGGATAGTGGCACGCCAGAACGCCATCCTAGGCGCCTGGGCACTACCAGCCGTGCTGATATCCGCATCATGAAGTTCGGGCACGCTGTCTCCTGCACTGCTAGTGCTGGTAGCGACCTCGACCCCCTCGGCATGGCACTGCAAACGATAATCCCCAATGGAGATCGTATCCTCACGCTTAAGAGGACCATACTCAGCGACTCTGGCATCGTTGACATAGGTTCCGGCCTTGTGGCCCCTGTCTACGATGAAGACACCGCCCTCACGAATTTCCAGGCTGGCATGATCCAGCCCAATCTTGCGACCTACCATTGGCACCAGGCTGGCATCACTACGGCCCAGCACATGCAGACAGCTTTCGCTCCGATAACTACCGACCAGAGTCCCCTTGCGGGTTTTTACCAAGACATACAGCATGATTTATTCCAGCAGCAGGGTGTCGAGTTCGGTATCGAGTTTGACGTCCTCGACATAGCTCTGTACCCGGCTGACCAAGGCCTGATTGTCGCCGTCTTCGGCCTGAACAATGTGCGGCGTCACCATGATCAGCACTTCCGCTTCTTCCACGCGGTCATCCTTGCTACTGAAAAGCTTGCCAATAATTGGGATATCACCCAGAAAAGGCACTTTCTGGGTCTGGGATGAGCTGACATTGGAAATCAGGCCCGAAACAACCAGCGAGTCATGGTTCTTCAGGTTGATGGTGGTGGAGGTACTACGATTGAGAAGGCCCGGAATACCATTGACCTGAACCGCAGGGTCGATATTGCTAACCTCGGCAGCAAGGGAAATCATGATGTCATCCCCCTGCACCAGGGGCGCGATACTCAGCAGAACACCGTAATCACGAAAATCCACATTGGTAAAACCATCCTGATTGATCACAGGAATGGGGAATTCACCACCCGCCTGAAACTCCGCCGTCGCACCACTACGTGCAATCAATCTTGGCGCGGTCAGAATCCGTGCATTACCCGCCTCAGCCATGGCATCAATGGTAGACGTAATACCTGTAGTGGCACCAAAGTACTGCAAGGTGTCATAGCTGTTCACCGGATAGTTGGCATTTTGCAGGGCATTTCGGATTTCACCAGACAGGCCATTTTGTGCCGGGCTGATCACACCAAATACCGGATTTGTGGTCACCGGCGCATGCAGGCCATAGGCTGGGCCACCAATCTCGCTATCCCACCTCACTCCAAGCTTCTGGATATCCTGACGTTTAAGCTCAACAATTTTTACATCAAGGCGAACCAGTTCTGCTTTCTCAAAACCGTCGTCGCGTACCAGATTAATCGCCCCCGGAAGCTGACCGATTATACGATTGATAGTTTGGGTAAATTCGCTGGAAACCCGCCCCTTAAAAACCAGGTTCTGGCCCATGGTCTCTACAGTAAGACCATCCACATGACTGGCGAGCTGTTCAGCCACCTTCATCTGACGATCCACAGGCAATGGGGTAACCGATACCTCCAGAGACACCTGCCGATCCGCTTCTTTCCACACTGAAACGGTAGAAATACCGGGCTGAACCCCTATCAACAATAGGTTACCGTCATCCAGCACCTTGTAATTCACTACATCCGGATTACCCACGGCAACTCGTGTGACCGTTCCCAACGCAAAGGTTCTCGCCTGACCCGCAAACAGGTCCACGTTCCAGTTTGCCGCCTGAGGCAGCCCCGGTGTCAGCACCCCAAAAACCAGAGACAACAACAGCAATGCTTTGTGCACTGGAAAAAATCTGGTTATTTCATCCATGAATAATCTACCCACTTTTTAATTAGCGCTGCGCTCGGCGTCGTCCCACTGATGCCTCGTAAGGCTGTAGACACGTCCACTCTCAGCGGCCTTCTCCTGCCAGATACCGTCTTCATGACTGGAAATCACCTGGCTGCTGGAACTTAACACCCCACCGTTGGAGCGCCCTCCGGCAATGATCTCGACCCCCTTACCGTTACCCACTTCATCACCAAATCTCGCTACGCCCATGTCATCCGGGTGCCGCAGAAGAAAGAACACCTCGCCCTTCTCATCTGCCGTCAGCACGGACTGGATTTTATCGACCGGAATACCCAGGGTGATCGAGTTGTAAAGCGTGCCGTTATCCTGGTGGCCCACATCCGCAAGAGTGCGAACCCCGGTGGCAAGAACCGTGGCGTTATCGAGCAAATTGATAATGGGAGGGCTATCCGAGGTTTCGGACTCTTCGCCATCCAGCAGCAACACCAGATCGACGCTGTCCCCGGAGTTGATCATGCCTTCGATGGACTTCAGAGGGTCTGCTTCCAGAGTGACAGCACGCTCACCAGGCCTAAGTAGCTCGGCAAAGCTACCTGTTCCCGGAGATCCGGCGACAAAAGCCTGAATCAGGGGGGATCCTGAACGCATGGGCACCTTTAACCGGAGCCCTTCAACGGAGCCAAAGGCATCTACCACAATGACACCGGAGGGCAGATACTGACCCGGCATATCCATCACCGCCATATTGTGGGAACCAATCACGTCCCCCGGATACAAATCCGACTTGGCAACCACTACGGTGACCGGCCGTTCCATCTGGTTTAACTCCTGCCTCAAAGCAGTTTCGCGCTGTTCCAGGTAGCTAAAACCCAACCAACCGGCCAACGCGGAAAGCCCCACAGCTACAACCAGCATGATAAGGGCTGCGTACTTTTTCATTTGACATACCTTGCTATTAAGAATGGCGAACTAATCGAGAGGCTCAGCTTCAATCCGGCACGGACATGGCCCACACGTAGGATTCCTGATTCGCCTGAAAAGCGGCGATCAGCAAACTCATGGCACTTTCACCGTTGAACACCGGTGCAAAAAGAGCGGCAATCAGGAAGACTGTCGCGACGATATATTCCACATAGGCCTGCCCACGCAGATGGCGTCTCAAACCCGATGCTGTTGTGATGTTCCTGTGACTCATCGTTTCATCCATGATTAATGAGTAATTTCGACAGCGAAGATGTGAGATCTGCGCCCCTGCTCCGTGAGGACAATCTCCATTTCACGGTCATCCCTGGCTACCGTGATCGCAGCAGCGCCTTTCTTCACATCCAGATTGCTCCTGACCAAATTCCAGTGCTGACGCTGGAAATGCCCCATGTAATAGCGGTAGTTACTGGCGATGGAATGGCCGTTCTCGACCAGCAGTGTCCGGGATCGACGACCTGAATCAGAGGCACGGATATCATTCACCACCAGCGAATCAGGCAGGCGTGGGAACCCTGTTCCCGGGTCGGGAGATTTCTTGCTGACGGCCCCCCAGTTACTGATACCAATCTGCGCATAACCCGTGTTACCGAGTTGGGACACCTGAACCGTCACGTAGAACTTGTCGTGGGGCGCACTCAGAATGACCCACTGACCCTGCTCATGCTCCTTGAACTCAACTTCTTCCTCGCGCCAGGAATTCCGGTAGAAATCAAGCAGCTTTTGTCTTCCGGGAAGGTATTCAAAACTGAATATCTTCATAGGCACGCCATTGAATACCATATCCTCAGAAACCTGGGTGACGCTGACGCCCTCAGGCACGGGAACGTCTGGCCAGCCTGAAGAATGGGCAATACTGGAAAGCAGCAAGCCAGCACAAATGAGCAAACGATTGACTAGTATCATGTTGTCACTCAACGACAGGCCGAAGGCGCTGTAGAACCAGAATAAGTGGATAACCGCTGACATGGCGCCACTTCCACATCCACCTTGCCAAACTCGAGGTTATCGCTTCTGATCTCAGGAAAGATGGACCCCACAAGGTTTAAACCTGTTCTGATTACCCCGTTATCCAGCAGATCCGTGGGGACCATATTCTTTACACGGGATTTCGCCTGACTTGGGCTTGCCGCATTCCAGGCGTTATCGAGCAGCACATAATGATGTTTCATGGACAAGTTACTGGCCGGAATCCAGGCCTGATCAGGGTCCTCAAGCGGCATCTCCACAGCAGCCTTGCGATAACCCGTGGTATCCAGATCCAACCCTTCCACCACCAGCTTCATTCCCCCCGAACCAAGAATCCCACCAAGATCAGCTTTGACGGTGCTGGAGGCTACGGCTGCACCGGTCGAAGACGTCTTAGCACCTTTCGCTACAGTGATATATCCGGGTTGATTCAGATAAGCGCTATACAACATGGGATCGAGCATTGCCTGGTCTGCAGAACCCGGCGCTCTGTGATCCGTGAGGCTGTTGAATACATGATCCGGCTTACCCATAACCCGGTAACGGGCTTCCCATGCCAAATGTTGATCACTCTTGCTATGGCCAGCGCCGCCACCTGGCCAGGCCACTTTCTCCCAGGCGCTGTAGCGGGCAGCTTCATAGGTCTTGTGACGTAACTCACCGGCCTTGGCGAGATAGGAAACACCGATAAACGCAGGGACAAGCACAAATATCGTGGCCACAAGAAATCCGACGAGGGATTGGCCACGCATATTCCTGTATGAAAAACAATTATTTCTCATCCTTGAGAACCCATAACGGATTTTAGATATAAAGGTCAGACATCATTGACTGTGCCAAGTGAAAAAAGTCACTGACTCACCACGGCCTCGTAGAAAAACCGAGACATTTTCCTGTAAACATCTTCCCACTTGACACCAGGATCACCATGAACCGTCAAGTAATACGAGAATGGAAATTTGTTATCCGCAGCAACAAAAAGGCACCTTTGCTTATCGGTATTTTCTCGAACACACGAGACAACATATCTCTCTTCGTTATCGACATAGTAAGTTTGATTGCCTGCCTTCCCATCATTTCTGGAGGAAATCTTCTGATAGACGTCAACACCTGATTGTGAATTCCTGAATTCCTTGCTTCGCGCAATATTCAACCAGTTACGAAGACTGATCTTTGTATCTTCTTTAAATACCGTCATGTAAGAGTTGGGACGCTCACCACACTCGTCACCGTAAGGAAGACAAAAAAGCATATTCATTCCATCACTATTTCGGTATGGGTTTGTATAGGGATCAATCTTAGATACGGGATCAAGGCAAGAAGAGTCGACCCTGAGTTTAATCTCTCCCACAGGAATCACATTAGGGATTGTGAACCGGTCTTTAATTTTCACTAGATCAGCATCACCATCAACACACCATCTATTTTTTGAATCTGTAACCGGATCACTGTCAGTAAAGCAACCAGACGCCATTATAATTATTAAGAAAACCATGAAAAAACGCATAACCTGACCCTACTCAACCTTTATCATCGTTGACGTACCGTATATATTTCCTGCGAGATCCAGGTAAATTTTCTTCATCGAATCTCGCAGCTCCTGCCTCTCCGTCATTGGCATAAACACAGAAAACTCAACACCTGTCTCACCGGAATCTGAATAGTAAACATACTCATTATTCAACAGTACTGAAGCTTCAGTTTCCGCCGTTGCAGCAAGCTTCTCTTGATGCTCTGCCTGCCAGTATTCATTCAATGCCAAAACTGAACGTGTATTTAAATTTTCCAGCCTGACCGGATCATAGCCCCCTTCGTTATTATTATAATAATCGTCATACTCCTCATCCGCGTTTTCACTGGCCTCTCTTGCAGGACCAACACGCTCTTTAGCATGTTCCTCCAGCTCTCTTATCTTAGTCAGGTAATAAAGGGTTTCATCTGCATAAAGCTTTGACAGATCTTCCTTGGCTGCATCCTGACCTTTTCCGTAATATTGCTGTCTGTACGCTTCAGATCTTTCAAAGTCGTCGCGATAACTCCGATAGTATTTATTTTGTATCTCAATCGCTCTTGTTACTAATTCAGCCTGAATACCCGCAAGGACCTTAAAAACATCATCCAGACTCATATCAAGATTATCTGTTGTCAAAGCATCCTCAAGGTCATTTATTCCATGATTTGAATACACCGTGTTAACCGCCTCACCCACATGCCCAAACCGATCAGTTAATGCAAGCATACCCAAGGTCATATCCATAAACTCGAGATTGATTATTTTCTGGGTAATGTCGACAGCTTTAATGGCAAACTCAACACCCTTATGAAGCTTTTTAGCCTGAGCCGCTGCCTCCGCCAACTTTTGTAGCAATCCAGCATTACTATCAACGGACTCAGAAAAATCAAGCAATCTTCCAATTGAATCAATACTGTTTTTCAGGGTCAGAAACTCATATGCCCTAATTGGATCAACCCATCGGGATTTATCAAGTTTATCCGGAGGGATAACATCTTCAGCACACCTTGGTTCGTAGCTGCCATAAGCAGCATAGATAAGTGCATCTTCACGCCAATGCTGAGAGTTTTGAATGAGCAGCTGGCCTATCGCGTTCAGCACCACATCACCACTATTATTTGTTGATGATGAGTGCAGCCACACCCTTGGCAGCGCTGATCTACTCTCTACATTTGACGCAGGCTTCACGACCTCAACACTGTGCGGCTCATCCGTCTCAACAACTTCACTGTCTGGGGCAGGAGCTCTACCATCCAGATCTACGAACCTGTGTGGTTGACCAAGCGCAAACAAGTAGAGGTCCGGACCGACTTCCAACCCTTTAGGGTCTGTACTTAAATATCGTCCTACAACCGGATCCATGTACCTATTCAGGTTATAATGCAATCCCGTCTCTGCATCGTGATACTGATTCGATCCTCGTAACGGCATTACCATCCAGGCTCCACTATTTCTTTGACTAGCGCCGTTATCCCCTACCCTTGCTTTCCATATGACTCTTCTTTTCTTGTCAGTGACGGCAAGTGGGGCAAATCGATGATCAGTATGAATCGGATAATATTGCTTGCTTTCCTGCATCAGGACAGGCCGGTTCCCCAAGTATAGATACTGACGTTGAACCCCATTTACTCCAGCCTCCGCAGCAATGTGGTTACCGTCATAGAGAAATAATGTTGTTTCTCCATCCATCTCACCAGGATGATGCCCCCTGGCATTTTTATGGATAGTTTTGGAGATGCGCTCACCAAAGAAGTTGTATTTGTAACTCGCAACCAGGGTTCGAGAACCATCACCCTCTTCCTTATAGACCGCGGTCAACCGACCAAAAACATCCCATTGGTAGTGATGACTACCATCATTAACCATTTCACCACGTTGGCTGTACTTGGCAGAGCCCCACTTAACCGGCTCTGGATGCCAGCCATTACCGTCTGAATCAGCAAAGTGGTTGGCAAGCCCTATCATTTCCATTGACTTGCGAACCAACCCTCGGTCGTCATATAGAGTTGGTTCAGCTGGGTAGTGATATTCGACATCCGGGTTATAGGGTATGTCATAGTTGGGATGGCTGAATGGGAGAATAGAGAGTGTGTTGTTTGGCGAAGAGACAGCACCGATCTCTTCCATATTCGAGGATACCTGATCTGAAATAGCAGGCTTGAATTGAACCCCAAGCTGACCTTTTCGCCACTTAATACTGCTGAAGGCAGTCTGTGCTCCGCCCGCAAACGTGATATTGCCGTCAACATCGAGCGACCGTCTCTGACTGAGCCCATTGAAGAAATCGAATCCGCGATCATTGATCGCCTCCCCTGCCCGGTTGATACCGGTAATCAGAGGCTTGTTGCCGAATGCCCCCTTTCTCTCAACAGCAGACAAAGACCCGACTTTAGGGTGATTTCCATCATGGTATCGGTATTGTATAACCTCCCCATCGGGTAACGTCTTGATTTCAAGCCGCCCGAAACGGTCGTACTGATAGCCCGTTTCAAATTCGGCATCATCAAAGATTCGCTTGTGCAGAGACAGCTTCCCAATACTGTTGTAGTGGAATGACTCTGTATATATACCATGGCCATCTGTTTCATGCCGCACAAGTGACAGGCGGCTATTGTCGTCCCACTCAAGCTCAACCACTTCTGATTCGCTGGAGCGCCTGATTAGCCTTCCGGCCATATCATATTGTTTCTTTATCTCAGAACCATCACTGTAACGGGTTATTGTTCGATTATCTGCCACATCATAACGATGACTTGTTGTACCCGTGACAGGACTTCGTGTTCTGACAAGACGGCCAAAATCATCGTAGTGATATGAGGTAATCCTCCCCTGCGAATCAAATCTAATGCTTCTTTTATCATTACGGTGTTGAAAAACTTCTGATCTATCATTATCGGTAAACAGCACAGCTAGATTTTTCTTATCAGTTGAGTTTTTCAGGGACAGTACCCCCTCAGCATCAAAGAAGCTTTTCTGATTCAGCCTGCCGTCGAGGCCATACTCCAAGGTTATCCTTTGGCCTTCCTGATCCGTAATAGCAACAAGATCACCAGATGCATCATGCTCGAGCATGAAAGACTGACCGAGCAGGTTCTTGATAGTGCTGATCTTGCCCTGATCATCGTAGGTGAGTGTGATGGTCTGCCCTGCCCGTGAAAGGGTAGACAGGCGCCCACGCACGTCGTACTGCATCGTGGATACAATCCCGTCTTTTTTCCTTGACTTGATGACCCTGCCGGCCTGGTCGTACTCGAAGGACTCCGTCAGCCCCATGGGAAGGTTTTTTTCTATCAGCCACCCTTTGTCATTGTAGTGATACTGGGTGATGTCGGAGTCTTCAGGGGTGCCTTTGGGGCCATTTTCCAGCGGCCCATCGTGCTCCAGCAGTCGCCCCTTATCCCACTTGTATTGTGAGGTACGTACTATTTTCTTGTACTTGCCGATTTCGACGGGTGACCAGCCTGCCTCAGTGACGGTGACAGGAAGCCCCAGCTTGTTACGGGTGATCTCAAGGACATACCTTCCGTCCGGGTTAACACTATCCCTTTCAATACGACTGTGAGCCCCCTGGACGGACCGCGCTTCGCCCTCAGAGGTATCGGTGACGAGATCGAAGCCGGCACGGTAGACATATTCAGTGTCTCCCCGCTGACAGGGGCCACACCCTGGCCCTGTCACTTTAGTGACATGCGGCACACCACCGAGCATCGAGGTAACGTATCGGCTAGTCATACCATCCTGATCGGTGACCAAGGTTTCGCCATCACCATATTCAAGAGCGACATTCTGGCGGGCTCGGCCCTGGCGAGTGGACGATATTGCCCGCCCCTTTTCATCGTAAGACCAGGTGGAAATCCGTGTTGTCTTGCCCTTATTACCACTTGCCACAGCAACTGACCCGGCAAAGCCACTGCTTATCCCGGTCAAGTGATTAGGAAAGGCATCATTCTCGTAGTGATAGTGGCGTTCTGCACCATCGTCATAACGGACCCGGTAAAGGCGCCCACTACTGTCATAGTCATAGTGGACATGCTGCCCGCCTACGACATTAGCTTCAGCCAGGTTGCCATCGTCATTGTAGGAAAAGCTGATCTGTCGAATGGGCTGGTTACGGTTGTAGGAATCCAGATCTCTTCTGGTCATTTTCGCAGGCTGATCACTATCGTGCTCCGCTTTCAATTGCTCCCTGACACCCGTCAACCGCCATTGACGGTCATATTCCAGTAGGATTTCGGGGCCGCTTTTGTTAGTCACTTTGGTCAGGCGGCCACCTTTCTTGTTCAACAGCAGCAATTCTGTGCCATTCTCCCAGCGCCAGAGATACTGTTCACTAGTGATAACTAGCTCGCCATCGCCCTTCTGCACCGGTGCCATATGGCGCTCTGAGTTCTCCCCATATCCCGTCAGCGAAAAATCAATACGTCGGCCATCCGCCTGCCAGAGATAAACCTTGTTGCCATGATCGACAAAACGGACATCAAAGCCGTGGCGCCAGTTGTTACCGAAGGGCCCACGAAACGTGGACAAGCTATTGTAGTGACGAACAAAATTTAGCCCCGGTAGATCGATATCCTTTTCAGCCTGATATTTATTACCGGTGACCACATGGATTGGATTGCCCACATGGGTGGCACTGATACCAGTCTGTACGGAAGCCCCCGCATCAGACAGCCCATTTCGTGGTGTGATGTTAAGGGTGCTGGCTGAAGTCTGGACCGCGCTTGAATTGAATAAATCATTTTGACTGGCGCCCGGGAAAAGCGAATTATCTGGCGCAGAACAGGTTTTAGGGGCACCGTTACCCGGGCCATCGGCTCCATCTCCCGTCAGATCATTACCAAGCCCATCCGCATCGTCACCGAAACCACACTGATTCTGGTCTGCCCAGGCCTGTTTAGATACCTGGTTAGCAAAACACACACCCGGATCTTCGCATTGCTCCAGAGAGAACCCAATTGATGGCATGCACAGACTCAACATTAGAATGGCGCTACACCATAAGGACTCTGTAACGACATTATCGCGCATCCATGCGCTGTGCTGATTTACAGCAACCTTGTTCACGGAAATTCCTTTTCCACGTTTTATTTCAGGTTGTTATCCACGAATTCCAGGAAGGCTTCTTCCTTGCCTTCATTGTGGATAGCACCGAAGAACATTCTTGTGGTTCCACCATTGCTACGAACCAGCGTTATCGGTGTTGCCCCCACCCATGACTGCCATCTGGCCTTGAACTCTTTCTGGTTCACAGTGATCACGTCATTCTGATCATCTATCGGCCATGCTCCCTGCTGATGTTCGTAGTCATAGGAGGAGAAGTTTTCGTCCAGAGCCTCCGCAGGATCATCCGCTTCAATTATGGCCCGATTTCTGGCATTGCTGTTGTTCTTGTAATAGGAAACCGCGACCCATCGGGCGGAGAATTCCGGGATGAGTTTCTTCAGCCTGGTGTAATGAATAGCACTGTAGGGACAGTTTGGGTCATAGATGATCAGGACCTGGGTATTGCTGTCGTTACCCACCAGAATATTTTCCTGCTGTGCAGTCTCCGTCCATATTCCGGCAGGGGCTGCCATATCATTTGCCAGCCCTGTTGCTGGTATGGCGACAATGAATATCCAGACAGCCAACCACCTATATCCCTGGTGCATTGCTATTCCTTTTTTGTTCCCTGATGACTGAATTAGGCAGACGATTGCCAGACTAGAAGCCCAATGCGGGCTTGTAGCAGCGATTAGATCGCAGATCTTCTACCTGCTGGAGGGTATAAACCTTTGGGGTGCCACTATCGAGTGAAATGGTGATGGTTTCCGCTGCGCCGTTATAGACAACCGTGGCAGTCTTACCGCTTTCGTCCTTCATCTGCAGGGAGCCACTACTGATCCGGTAGCTGTCGTCTGAATACTTGGGGTCTTCATCTTCCTTGCCGACATACAGGTCTGATACGGTCTTCACTTCGAAGTGCCCTTGTGGGCAACTTGCTGGTACCTGACCGCCCTGAAAAGCAAGGAACTCCATTCCATAGATCCCTTCGTACCGCTCGATATGGGATTCTTCCACCGGGTTATCGCCTTGTGGTTCGTATTCAAGCCACAGATTATTTTCTTCATCACCCAACTGGGTAAGAGTGACTGTTTTCTTATCCTCAAAATTAGACGACATCCTTACAACTGAATACTGACTGGTCCCCCCCCCAGTAGCACCATATGCTTCTTTTCCAGTATCCGCCCTTTCAAGAAGCATATGGGCACTCAAGTATCTTGACTGATCAATATTTCCACCCAGTACCCCTTTCGCTGACAAGGGCTCATCAAGACTGATTCCTGATTTCTCGTAGCCAATAAAGCTGGTTTCGTTGGCAAATTCTCCGCTCCCGGGTCCGGATACGGGATAGCCAATTTTCCGAAAGCCACTAAAAGTTGCTGGACTTCCGCCAGAGGTTACCGTGCTCTCCACGCAACTTTTATAGACTGATGAGATCATGTCGAAGTTGCCACCGCTATAAGGAGAATTTGTCGCCTCCAGTTTTTGCTCCAGCACCTGGAAGCTTCCACTTGTCTCACACGAATAGCTGGAGGAAGCCCTTCCTGACCCGGTGAGGTCTACCCCAAGTGCCAGATTCAAATTCGTTGCCATACGGGTTAGTGGCAACATGGTGTCATCTATTACTGACCCTGGTGCCAATATCGCTACAGCGTCTTCATCCACAAAGGAAGCCGCTACCACCATACGCAACGGATCATTTGGCGTGACATCCTGGTCTGCCGGATTCGACGAGGCAGAGGTAGTACTACTACTGCCACCACTTCCTCCCCCTCCACAAGCCGTAATTAGCCCAATAGAACAGGTGATGCCAACAATTCTGATAATGTCCTTTCTTGTTGATGTCATGCTTGATCCTGCCAATTCGATCACTATCCGTATTACTAAACGGTAACGTTCAGATCACACACCGGTGGCTGTTCGTTGCCATCTCCATTGCTTTCTTCTTCAGTACCTGAATCAGGGGACTCATTACCTATTCCGTTGCCAGATTCAGGCAAACCATCACCCTGGTTGCTAGAGCCATCATCACCGCCTCCGGCGGGACCTCCCGCTTTCTTGCAGGCTTCCCCTACCGCACCAGCGCTGTTTCCAGTGACACCAAGCTCTGCTCGTATTCCCAGCTTTTCTACGGATGTAAGATCAGCCAATGCGGGCTGCCAATACGGGCTATAGAGACTTCCATACTCTCTTCTGCCACTTGATCGAGGATGGAGATCATGGGGATAGCGGAAAACAACCCGGCTTTTGGCGATGCTGACCATTCGCCCATCCATGAAGTCATCTTGTCGAGCCTGCTCGGTGCACCCACTTGCTCCTGTGAGCTCTGTGGCAGTTTGCAGCCCTTTCGCACTCGCCGGTTTTGTGACAGCGACAATCACACCCGGTCCCTCATCCAGCAGCCCAGTCTCAGCCAGAGCGCGAAAATCACGCATCCCTACATACGAGGTAACAGGTTGCTCCTGGCCAAATTCCCATCGGGCCAACCCTGATGCCATACCGTTCGTTTTCCAGTAGGACTTGTCAGCATGGGTTTCCCTGTAATCAATTCTGTCGTTGCTGTTTTTACCGCTCTGCGCAGCTCCCCAGCCCACCGGTAGCATTTCACCCTTGTCGTCATAACCCTGAAAAACGCCCCAATCCCACTCTCCCAATGCATAATGCATCGAAAGCGTATCCACTGAGGACCACTTGAAATAAGGTCCGCAGTTTTCGGTATTCCTAATCAGTTCTGTTCCACCATCGCGTTCCATCCAGAACCGTGAAACAAGCGGTACAGTGACTTTGGTTTTCATCACCCCGGCTAATTGGTTTCTTCTGGTCGTAAATCTGTCCCGGCTTTTCAGCAAGATATTCCGAAACTCATCACTATATTGACGATCAATCTTGCTTCCTGGAGCTGTCCACTTAGGAGGACTCCACTCCCACCCAAGAAATCCAGAACCCGTATTGGTCCAGCCACCAGAAGTCCAGCTTCCACAATCGTCATATGCCTTTTCAGGGCTGTATTGATTGCTGAAATCAAAATGGGCTTTTCTAAAACTATCCAGTGAAGTAAGGGTGTAAAGCGCATCCACTTCGCTATCGTTTTCTTTAACAACGTCCGAGTAGGCTTCCCTTGCCATCATGACGGTATTGGCATGCATGATCTGTTGGCTTGCAGAAATAGCCAGAATCAACTTGTCTAAGGCCGAGTTAGCCACCCTCATGACTTGATCTATCGCGGAATTTAGGGTGCTGGCCGCCTGGGATATAATCGTAGTGACAGGTATCAGTGGAATTATCCACCGGGTTGCTGTGGCAATATTCTCAGCCGTTCGATCAAGCCATCGCGACCAGCTCACCAGAGTGGTGGCCTGAGCCACTGCCACATGATTCGCGATCATTGCCCGGTTGGTGTACGCCTGGAAATTGAGATTTCTGGCTTCGACAGCCGCGACACTGTAAGCCGCGGCATCAGCGGTGCCCTGAAGCCGGGTTTTTTCGCCGCTGATGGTATAGCCATCAAACACATAGAAAATGGCGCCAACGATCACCAGCAACATCACCGTGACGTAGACCATCATCTGGCCTTTCTGTTGACGCTTTCCGTTCAGCACAGCGCTCACTCCCTGAGCATTCCTCTGTTAGAGACAATCCATTCCATGGATGCTTTTCGTCTTTGACAGCCCGCCTCAAAGCAAGCTTTGAGGCGGGTGGAGGGGTGCAGTGATTAGTTGTTACCGGTGTAGTTGCTCAGGTTACGGGCGGTGTTGGCATCCGTTTCTGCGGCAGAGGCCTGGGCCGCGGCGCGGCCTTGCGCCGTACCCCCATCCTGACCCGACAACTCCATGGCCATACCAGCGGTCTGGTTTCGCACGGTGTCGCCAAACAGGCGATAAACGCCAATAGCGGCGATAGCAATAAGCGCGACAATAATGATGTACTCAGTCATTCCCTGGCCAAGCTGCTTTTGTTTCATACCCATGATCTTCCCTTTATATAAACCAACGCCCTATTGCCCCTGATCGAGAGACTTCACCTCTACAGGGAAATGAGTCCTAATATTAAGGTTCTTTACCGGGCAGGGATTCAATCACCACATGAGCAGCTCAACAAACGATAAGTCTGACTTTCATGTAAGCCTTTTGCCATTCGTATGCGGATTTTTGATCCTGTTCACACAAACTATAATTGCCTTCTTTATTACTATTGCATCTATTTGCTAACCACCTAAGCATGATCAGAGATTGCTCTTCATCACCCTCTTAAACCAAAGGAATGAAATGACAAGGAACCTAGCATTATCGGTATCATTGATATTTATTATTATCTCGCCTGCCAAGGCCGAACCTTATGAAGATTTGCCGCCTGAAATCAGAGCAAAAATAATGCAAAATATGTCTGAGTTGGAGGCTGACATGAAGGATTACTCCGACGGAAAACCGATACATTTTTCAGGGAATGGCGGCGATTACTCCACTCAAACCCTTCCCGATCATAACGATATTGATTGGGCTATTTCTCCTGATCCACAATCAAAATTCTTAGGCTATACAACCCGGGATGATGGCACGTCTAGCGTTGGCACCTTCGGCAGTGAAAAAAGTATTTCGCAGCTGGATAAGTACTATATGAACCAGCTCCCAAAAGGCTGGAAAAGGCATGTCATGACAGGAGGAACGATCATTTTTGTTAAGGGTGGCCCAGACAAGATTTCAGATAATAATATCGTGGAATTTTTTCGTTTCTACCCAAAGAGCCAGTATGTAGAAATCAGCAAACTCAAAAAAAATGCCCTAAATTTTAATGGCTTGTATGATGAAAGCCATATAAGCACAGTGCAAATCACCTCAGAATAATTAAGGAGCCTCTGAATAACTCCTTGCATGCTCAGTCTTTCAGGCTGGCTCACAATCTAGGCGCGGTTTTGAAGGTGTATGTCCATCCATCGAAAAAGCGCAACAACGAGTGTGGGCCAGCCTGGAAGACCCGAAGGGCGCGGCCTGGAGCGTGCAGCTGTTGCGCCTTGCCTCTCGGAAAGGGAACCACCCTGACCATCGAGACAAGACACAACAGCTGCACGCTCCAGGCCACGCTGAGTACGCAAGGAGTTATTCAGAGGCTCCTTAAAAACAAGCCCCGCAATGCGGGGCTTTCAGGTTTTCCTGACAGCTCAAAGCTGATATCTGACAGCTACTTTTTACAGCTTCGCCGCCACCTCTGCCCCCTGGCGAATCGCGCGTTTGGCGTCTAGTTCTGCCGCCAGTTCGGCGCCGCCGATCAGGTGGAAGTTCTCTTTTCCTTCCTGATAGAGCTCTTTCAGGGATTCCTGGCCAGCGCAGAGAATGACGTGGTCTACATCGAGGATGCGGGTCTCTTCACCGATCTTGATGTGCAGGCCGGCGTCGTCGATTTTTTCGTAGCTGCACCCTGCCAGCATTTCTACGTTGCGGGATTTAAGTGTGGCGCGGTGAACCCAGCCGGATGTCTTGCCCAGGTCTTTACCGAGCGAGGTGGTTTTACGTTGCAGCAGTGTGAGCTGGCGTACGGGTTTTTCCACGTCGGGTTCTACCAGGCCACCACGGGTGTCGCTGTCCATGTCTACGCCCCACTCTTTCATCCACTCGGGCAGCGGCTGCTCGCCTTCACGGGGGGCTTCGGCCAGGAATTCGCACACATCGAAGCCAATACCGCCGGCACCGATCACGGCCACCTTTTCGCCGACGTCGGCTTTGCCGCGCAGCACATCCACGTAGGAAAGCACTTTCGAATGATCGACGCCGGGGATGCCAGGGGTGCGCGGGGTCACACCAGTGGCGATGACGATTTCGTCAAAGCCCTGCTTTTCCAGGTCGGCGATTTCCACACGGGTATTGAGCTGCAGGCTAACCCCGGTGCTCTCGATACGTTTGGTGAAGTAACGAATGGTGTTGTGGAATTCTTCTTTGCCGGGAATCACCTTGGCCATGTTGAACTGGCCACCGATCTCTGCTGACTGATCGAACAGGGTGACGCTGTGGCCACGTTCTGCCGCGACGGTTGCGCAGGACAACCCGGCAGGCCCTGCCCCCACCACCGCGACTTTTTTCGGGTTAGCGGTTTTCAGGTACAGCAACTCGGTTTCATGACAGGCTCGCGGGTTCACCAGGCAGGAGGCCCGCTTGAGCGAAAAGGTATGATCCAGGCATGCCTGGTTACAGGCGATGCAGGTGTTGATCTCGTCGGCACGGCCTTCAGCCGCCTTGTTCACGAACTCGGCATCGGCCAACAGTGGGCGGGCCATGGACACCGCATCGGCATCGCCATCGACCAGAATGGCTTCTGCCAGATCAGGATCATTGATGCGGTTGGAGGCAACCACCGGAATGGAGACAACGTCTTTCACCTGACGGGTGGCTTTCACGAAAGCCGCACGGGGAACGGAAGTAACGATGGTCGGTACCCGCGCTTCGTGCCAGCCGATACCGGAATTCAGAATGTTGGCGCCAGCGGCTTCCAGTTCACGGGCCAGATCCAGCACCTCTTCGTGGGTACAGCCTTCCGGCACCAGATCAATCACGGAGAGACGGAACATGATGATGAAATCGTCACCACAGCGCTTGCGAGCTTCGCGCACGATTTCCACCGGGAAACGGCGACGGTTTTCGGCGCTGCCACCGTACTTGTCTGTGCGTTTATTGGTGCGCGGCGCGGTGAACTGATTAATCAGGTACCCCTCAGAGCCCATGATTTCCACACCGTCATAACCGGCCTGCTTGGCCAGCCAGGCAGTATGGGCAAAATCCTTGACCGTCTGTTCCACTTCCTTGGTGGACATGGCCTTGGGTTTGAACGGGTTGATCGGGCTCTTGATGGCCGAGGCAGAACGAGAGAACGGGTGATAGCTGTAGCGGCCAGCATGGAGGATCTGCAGCGCAATCTTGCCGCCTTCCTGGTGCACGGCGTCGGTCACCTTGCGGTGATTACGCACATCCAGTCGGCTGTTGAACAAACCGGAGAAGGGATAGAACCAGCCTTTCTTGTTGGGGTTAAAGCCGCCAGTGACAATCAAGCCAACGCCACCACGGGCCCGCTCGGCGAAATAGGCAGCCAGTTTGGGGAATTGCCAGAAGCGATCTTCCAGCCCGGTATGCATGGACCCCATGATCACCCGGTTCTTGAGTTGGGTGTGCCCCAGATCGAGAGGGGCAAGCAGGTTCGGGTAGTGTTTGGCTGTCATGATGGCTCTCCGAAGCGCAACAACGATGGCTATTTTGTATCTGGACAGCGTCAAGTTAGGGCGTTATGTTGACGGTGTCAAGATAACAAGGATTCCCCGCTGGCCAATCGCGATGGCCCTGCGGCCAACCCGGAAACCGCCATGCCGAAAACCGAGCGCTACCATCACGGAGACCTGCACGATACGTTGCTGCAGGAGGCCAATGCCCTGCTGAACGAGCAAGGGGTGGAGGGCCTGTCGCTGCGCAAGCTGGCCGAGCGTGCCGGGGTGTCGCGTACTGCGCCCTACCACCACTTCCGGGACAAGAACGCCCTGCTTTGTGCTCTGGCCACCCAGGCTTTTGCCAGGCTGGATAGCATTATCGAGCGGCAGCTGGAAAGCGCCGGAGACCACCCCGACATCCAGGACTTCGTGATTGAGTATCTGGAATTCGCCACCGAAAACCCGGAACAGTACGAACTGATGTTCGGCCGCACCATTTGGAAAAGTGGCACCCCGACCGAAGAGCTCAAGCGCGTCGCTTACCGCAGCTTCCGCCGTTATGCAGAAGGCCTGGGTGCGCTGGTGCAGGGCCGCCTGCCTGCCGCAACTGACCCGTTACGGGTGGCGCAAGCCAGCTGGGCGACCATTCACGGCCTGTGCCGGCTGGTCATCGACGGCGTGTATGTGGACCGCGAGGACATGCAAGCCGTCAGCCAGCAGGCGGTCGCCTTGATTATGGCAGCATTGAAGTAGACACCCTCCGCCAGGCCAGCCAAACACGACAGATACACCGCCATTAACGACTGCTTGAGTGCTCTGGTCATGTCCCTCAGGCGCCCCTTCGGGCAGCCTCAAGGAAAGGGAGAGACAGAAGACGAGAGCCATGAAAACTGTATCTACGTTCTGCCGCGTCTGCGAACCATCCTGTGGCCTGGTGGCCGAGGTCGACAATAATACGATCCAGCGTCTGCAGCCGGACAAGACCCACCCGGTGAGCCAGGGCTTTGCCTGCCACAAGGGGGTGAACTATCTGGCCATTCACCAGGACCCGGATCGACTGGACACCCCATTGCAACGCCTGGGCTCCCGCCAGCCCGGCGAAGGCCAGTGGCAATCGCAAGACTGGGACTCCAGCCTCGCGGAGGTCGGCAGCAAACTCAATGCCATTCGTGATCAGTACGGCCCGGATGCCATCGCCGGCTATATCGGCAACCCCACTGCCTTCAATGCACTGGGCAGCCAGGGAATTGGCGACTTTTTCATGGGTATTGGCAGCCGCCGCATTTTCAACTCCGGCACCCAGGATTGCTCGAACAAGTTTGCCGCCGGTGAAGCTGTGTTTGGCACCAGCACCCTGCACCCGCTGCCGGATATCGAGAACACCGACTGCCTGCTGATTTTCGGCGAGAACCCCAAAGTCTCGCACATGAGTTTTATCTCCATCGCCGACCCGATGGCCAAGATCCGCACGGCCTGCCAGCGCGGTGCCAGCGTCTATTACATCAACCCCCGCCAGATTGAATCCGCCAGCCCGAAAACCGGTGAGGTGGTGCAAATCTTGCCGGACACTGACCTGTATCTGATGGCTGCCCTGCTCCATGAAATCGATGCGCTGGAGCGTTTCGACGAAGCGGTGCTTGCGCAGCACGGCAATCATGTGGCTGAACTGCGTGCCTTTATTGCGCCCTACTCCGCCGACGCGGTGGCAGAAGTGGTCGGACTCGATGCAGGGCAAATTCGATCATTGGCTGAGGAATTCAGTGGCGCTGAACGCGCAGCCGTGCACATGTCTACCGGCGTCAACATGGGACGCCATGGCACGCTCTGCTACTGGCTGTTGCAGATGCTCAGCTTTGTCACCGGCAACCTGGACAAGGTTGGCGGCAACTTTTACAGCGAAGGGTTTTACCCGGCCGCCAAGGCCGGCCGGGCACGTCTGGACAAGCTGTTCTTCTCTACCCGCTACGGCGAGATGCGACACATCCGCGGCGCCCTGCCGGGCAACCTGCTGCCGGACATGATTCTCGATGATGACAACCCGGTCCGTGCGCTGGTGGTAATTGCCGGCAACCCACTGCTCAGCGTCGGCGGTGAAGCCCGTTGGCGCGCCGCGTTGGAGAAACTGGATCTTCTGATCGTCATTGACCTGTTCCGCAATGCCACCGGGGAATACGCGCACTACCTGCTGCCCGCCGCCGACATGCTGGAGCGCCCGGACCTGAACATTTGCGGGCTGGGCATGCAGTACCAGCCCCATGTGCAATATACCGATGCGGTGGTTCCAGCTGCCGGAGAGCGCAAGGAAGAGTGGTGGATACTGTCTTCCCTGTTGCAACACATGGGCATGAAAGCTCCCTTGCTGGACCAGCCCAACCCCTTTGGCCGACTGGAACACATGATGGCGCGCCACCAGCTTTCCGTAGACAGCCTTAAGGCCGCTCCGTCCGGCACCGTGGTGCTGGATACCCAGTCCATTGGTCGTTTCTATTCGGATTTTGTCCAGACCGATGACAGGCGGGTGGATTGTTGCCCCCCCTTGTTTGCCGACGCCATTGCCCTCGCCCGCGAACAATTTCAGGCACTCAAGGATCAGGCCCCGGACTACCGGCTAATCAACCTGCGTACCAACTACATGCACAACAGCTGGTACCAGAACGTGGCCAAACTGAAACGGGGCAAGCACGACCATAACCCCTTGCACATGCATCCACAGGACATGGCGACTTTGGGGCTCACTGACGGAGACCCACTGGAAGTCAGCAATGAGTATGGCGAGGTCACCGCACTGGCTCGCAGTGACAACAGTCTGCGCCCTGGGGTCGTGGCCATGACCCATGGCTGGGGAAACCAGAAAACGCCAGGGCTACGGGTGGCCAACCGCTATCCCGGGGTGAACATCAATGCGCTGCTGCCGAACGGCCCCGGCAGTTACGAAAAGCTGAGCAACCAGGCCTTCATGAGTGGCGTACCGGTGTCCATCCGCCTCCCTGACCGCCCCTAACAGGCTGTTAAAGGCGGCAACACGGGCGCAGGCAACGCGACGGGATTCATGGCAGTTAACGGCAACTTCGGCATAATGGAGAAAAACAAGGATGCCGGGGATTCATGAGTACACCCAGTCTGCGCTCACGCTTGATGTACATGGCCATGCTGCCCTCCATGCTGGCGGCCCTGCTGGTGGGCGGCTATGCGCTGGTGGATCACATCATGGAGCTTCGCGACACCAACGCGCAGCGCCAACAGCTCATCACCGACAGCTTCGCCGCCCGACTGGAAAGCCTGCCCGCCAGCAACCGCAGCGGGCAGGAACGCCTGCTGCGTAACATCCTGGAAGAACACAATGTTCGCGCCGCGGTTCTCACCTTTGCCGATGGTCGCGACCCGATTCATGCTGGCCCCCGCTTGCGCCCTGCGGCCCAACAACAAAACACCGTCACCGGTCCGCGTATGCAGACCGACAGCAGCTGGCAACTCAGCCGCGAAATTCACCCGGGTGTGACTGCCACCCTGACGGTGGAGTTCTCCCGCGACGGGCAATACATCGCGACTCTGGAAGGGGTGATTACCCTCATTCTGATCATGGTCGCCGTGATCCTGATTGCCATGGTGCCCGCCCTGCGGTTCAGTCGACAGCTCACGCAGCCCCTTAGCGAGCTGGCGGTGGCCGTTCGCCGCATACGCGATGGCGATCTGGAAACCGACTTCCGGACCGGAGCCACCGGCGAGTTGGGAGAACTGGAAACCGCCCTGCGGCAAATGGTGCTGGCTCTGGATGATGCCCAGACCGAACTGCAGCAAAACGTGGATCAGGCCACCCAGGATCTTCGCGAGACCTTGGAAACCATCGAGATTCAGAACATCGAGCTGGATATGGCCCGCAAGGAAGCCCTGAAAGCCAGCCAGATCAAATCCGAGTTCCTGGCCAACATGAGCCACGAAATCCGCACCCCGCTGAATGGCATCCTCGGCTTCACCAAGCTGCTGGAAAAATCCAGCATGAGCCCGCGCCAGCAGGACTACCTCAACACCATTCACAAGAGCGCCAAATCCCTGCTGGCGATCATTAACGACATTCTGGATTTCTCGAAGATTGAAGCGGGCAAACTGTCGCTGGAGCACACCCCCCTCAACCTGCACGACCTGATTGAAGACGTGCAGACCATGCTGGCGCCCATGGCGCAGGAGCGGGGCCTGGAACAGGCGGCGATCATTTATTCCGACGTACCGGTTAACCTGTTAGGCGACGCCCAACGCATACGCCAGGTGCTCACCAATCTGGTCAGCAATGCCATCAAATTCACGGAAAAAGGCTCCGTGGTAGTGCGTGCCATGCTGGAAGAAGACCGTGGCGCCGAGGCCATCATCAAACTCACCGTCACTGACACAGGCAACGGGCTCAGCACGGAAGACCAGAAAAGCCTGTTCCAGGCTTTCACTCAAGCCGACCAGAGTGCCCAGCGCCATGAAGGCGGCACCGGTCTGGGCCTCGCGATCAGCAAACGGCTGGTGGAAGGCATGGGTGGGGAAATCGGGATTGAAAGCACCCCGGGTAGCGGCTCCACCTTCTGGTTTACCCTGCGCACCGAACGCGATCCGAAGCAACGTCCCGCCCTGTTCAGTCAGGATCTGGCCGGGCGCTCCGTCACCCTGGTGGAAACCGACGAATATGGCCGCCTGGGCCTATACCACATGCTAAGCCACTGGCAGATGTCGATTCGTGAATACCACGAACTACACGTCATGATGGATGCCGTGGACCGCGGCGAGCTGACCCACAGTGACTTCCTGGTTGTCGGCCTGCCCGCCGTGGCCAACGAGCCCAATCTGCGCCAGATCGTCGACAACCTGGCAGCACTGGGCCAACCGATGCTGGCCCTGAGCAACAACCCGGAAACCGTCTCTCGCTGGCTGGAGGACTACCCCCACTGTCAGGTGCAGGGCAAACCGGCTACCCGTCAACGGCTGCTCAATGCCCTGCTGGCGATTCACGGTGAGGGCAGCAGTCTGCCGGTGCTGGACGACTCCCACAGCGAACCACTGGATTACCCGGTTAAGGTGATGGTGGTGGATGACCACCCAGGCAACCTGAAACTCGCCAAGGTTTTTCTGGAAGAGCTGGGCGCCACCGTGACCGCCTGTGACAGCGGCGAAGCTGCCCTGAAAGCCTTTCGCGATGATCCCTTTGATCTGGTGTTTATGGATATCCAGATGCCCGGCATGGATGGCAAGGCCACCACCACCCGGCTGCGTGAGCTGGAAACCGACGGCCGCCATACGCCGATTGTCGCGCTGACTGCCCACGCGCTGGAAAGCGAGCGGCGGGAGCTGCTGGATAGCGGCCTGGATGACTACCTGAGTAAACCGATCAGTGAGAACCAGCTACGTCATACCCTGGAAAAGTGGGTACTGAAAACCAACCACGACGACCTGACACCCACCGCAGAAACCGCCCCAAGCGAGGATCAGCCGGTCTTCGATGCCCAGCTGGCCCACCGACGGGCAGGGGGCCGCGAAGAACTGGCGGGTGAAATGCTGGAGATGCTACTCACCAGCCTGAACACTGATCGGCCGGCCATCTCGGCGGCGTTTGACAGTGAAGACAACGACGCCCTGCTGGAGAAAGTCCACAAACTCCACGGCGCCACCCGCTACTGCGGCACCCCGCGACTGGAAGCGGCGGCAAAAGTGTTGGAGGAATCCCTCAAAACCGGCACCGACCGGGACAAGATCGGTACCCTGGTCTCTGATCTGTGCGACGAAATTGTCGCGCTGGAGCATTATTGCCAGTCCCCGGAGATGGCCGGCTGACCCCGCGATCCCTTTAAACACCAGGCCCGCAGGGTAAACTGCCCCCACCAGACACCTTGGCACTCGTGGGCCAACTGGTGAAATATCGTGCAATTTCACCCTGACGCGCGTACAATCCGCGCTCCTCGCCGGCCTGTGCCCGGCCCATCCCTCCTATACATAGGTAAATCATGTCAGATTCCCGTGCCGGGTTCGCCAGTCTTGGCCTACCCGAGGTATTGCTCTCTGCGATCGCCCGTCAGGGCTTCGAAGAGCCGTCGCCGATTCAGGCGCAAGCCATCCCGCTGTTGCTCGATGGCCACGATTTGCTGGGTCAGGCCCAGACAGGTACCGGTAAAACCGCTGCCTTCGCCCTGCCCCTGCTTGCCCGCCTGGACGCCAACCTGCGTGAACCGCAGATGCTGATCCTGGCACCCACCCGCGAGCTGGCTATCCAGGTCGCCACTGCCTGTGAAGAATTTGCTGCCGATATCAAAGGCCTGCAGGTGCTGCCCATTTACGGTGGCGGTGAATACCGCACCCAGCTGAAAGGCTTGCGTGGCGGCGCCCAGGTAATTGTCGGCACCCCCGGCCGCGTCATGGATCACATGGAACGCGGCTCCCTGAAACTGGACCACCTGAAAGCCCTGGTGCTGGATGAAGCCGACGAAATGCTGCGCATGGGCTTTATTGATGACGTGAAGTGGGTACTCGAGCGCACTCCGTCTGACTGCCAGCTGGCCCTGTTCTCCGCCACCATGCCGCCGGTGATTCGCAAGGTTGCTGACCAGCACCTGAAAAACCCGCAAAAGGTACAGATCGACAGCGGTTCCGCGACCACCTCTACCACCATTCGCCAGCGTTTCTGGCCGGTGGCCGGCCTCAACAAGCTGGACGCCCTGAGCCGTATTCTGGAAGCGGAAGACCACGATGCCGTGATCGTATTCGTGCGCACCAAGCAGGCGACCCTGGAGCTGGCAGAACAGCTCAACCGTCGCAACCTGCGCGCCGACGCCCTGAATGGCGACATGCAGCAACAGCAGCGTGAAAAAACCGTACAGCGTCTGAAAGACAAGCGTTTCGATCTGCTGGTCGCCACCGATGTGGTCGCCCGGGGTCTGGACGTGCCGCGCATCACCCACGTGATCAACTACGACATGCCCGGCGACCCGGAAGCCTACGTGCACCGTATCGGCCGTACCGGTCGTGCCGGCCGTGAAGGCGATGCGATTCTGTTCGTGAGCCGCCGTGAGCAGCACGTGCTGCGCCAGATCGAGCGTGTAACCCGTCAACGCATCGAGAAAATGGCGCTGCCGTCGGTGGATGACCTGAACGCCAAGCGTATCGCGGGCTTCCAGGAGCAGCTGGCCACCCGCCTGCAGGATGGCAACATCGACGAAACCCGTGCGCTGGTGAAACAGCTCATGGACAGCATGGACCTGGCCGGCGAAGACATGGCTGTGGCGCTGGCGTCTGCCATGTTCCACCGCGAGCCGCTGATCCTGAAAGAACCCAAGTTCGTGAAGGAACCGCGCGAGTCTCGTGAACCCCGTGAGCGTCGCGAACGCCGTGCCAATGGTCGTGATGACCGCGGTGGCCCTCGTGGCGCCAAGCGTCGCAACGACAAGCCCATGCGTCGTTACCGCATTCAGGTCGGTCACGACCACGGTGTGAAGCCGGGCAACATCGTGGGCGCCATCGCCAACGAAGCCAAGCTGCCCAGCCGCCTGATCGGCCCGATCAAGATCCACCAGGACCACAGCACCGTGGAACTGCCGGATGATCTGTCGCCCAAGCAGCTGCACACCATCCGTACCGCACGGGTATGCCAGCGCTCGCTGGGGCTGGAAGTGGTTTAAAAAGCAGCTGCGAGCTATGAGCTGTGAGCTGTGAGCTGTGAGCTGTGAGGAAAACCCTTAAAGCCTTAAAAAACCGCACCCTTTCGGGTGCGGTTTTTTTTACTCATAGCTCATAGCTGACAACTGATAGCTGATCCCCTCAGGATCCCGAGATCCGGAAGCCCACTTTCAGGCACACCTGATAGTGGCCTACCTTGCCATCCACGATATGCCCGCGGGTTTCTGTCACCTCGAACCATTCGGTAAGCTCCAGGCTTTGGCTGGCGGTGGACAGGGCGTTTTCGATGGCATCCTCGATGCTCTTTTTTGAGGACCCTACCAGTTCCACTTTCTTGTACACATGATGATCGGACATGACAGCTCTCCTTATCGGTCATGAAAGTGTTCCCCTCTATCTGTGACAGCCCCAACCGTCGGATACAAGGGGACCGGCCGTGAAATCGGTTAAAATTTCATCAAAACACCATTGAAAGCCCCCGTCTCATGCCTCACAAAGACAGTGTCACCCTGACACAACAGGAGGTTATGCGATGGATATGCACAAGATGACACCCTGGAACTGGCTGCGGCAGGAAAGCAGCCGTGAACGCCCGCTCCCCCAACGTCAGCCCGGGCACCCGCTGCTGCGCTGGGAACGGGAATTCGATAACTGGTTTGAGCAAATGCTGGGCGACATGGCATGGACCACCCCCGCCCCCCACGCAGAGCCCAACATTCCTTTCCGCCCCAACCTGGATATTCTCGAACGTGACGATCACTACCTGATCACCGCCGAACTTCCCGGTGTGGACAAACAGGCGGTCACGGTCACTCTGGATAACGACCGGCTGCAGATTGCCGGTCATAAACAAGCCATTGAGGAAACGGATAGCGACGGCTACCACTACAGCGAACGCCGGTACGGGCAGTTTCAACGCATGCTGTCGCTGCCCGCCGATGCCGATGGCGAACAGATGGAAGCCGTCTTCCACAACGGTGTGCTGACCCTCACTCTGCCCCGCCGTGAGCAGCATGGCCACGGCCGTCGACGCATCGAAATTCATTAACCCGGCAAGACTTGGCGCCGGTGTCCATTGCCCCGGCGCCACCTTTCCCGCCTCACGGCTGGGCGCGCGCTACGCTCGGCTATCCGAAAATACCGCCATTCGTACCCTGATCTTTTCGGTCACCCCTCTCTGTGATGGTAGTTTGATACCATAACGGCCAGGGATGCCTTGCCGTAAACGGATAATTACAACAAGAAGCCATGTCTCAACCTCCGCAGACCACATCGTCGGTGTCACCCAAAACCGCCGCCCAAGGCACTGTGGCGACGGCAATGGACTCTGCTCGCGATAGCCATAGCGAACAGCACAAGGCGCAGCTGCGGGCACTACTGGATGACCCGCGTGGCACCCGCTCCCGCTTCCCCGCCCCCCTGGAAGCACGCTACCGCGAACAGGCGCAAACACTGACGCTAACCATGCAGCGTGCCTATTGGCCCTGGGTCGCCCTGACCGTTACCGCCTTTTGTGTCCTTGGCTTCTTTATGGCCGGGGAATACCACACGCTGATCAACCAACTCAACGTAGTCATTTTCGTGGCGGTCATGTTGCCCGTCTGTGTATTGCGCCTGCCTCGCCTTGAGCACCATATCAACAAGTTCAACGGGCTCGCGGCAGCCGTGACTCTGCTGTCGATGCATTTTGTCAGCCTGGCGGTGCCCGATAGTGCCCGGCAAAAAAGCGTCTCTGAGTACGCCATCATTTTTATCACCATTGCCGCATTCACCATCGCCCGGTTACCCGTAAAGCAGGCGGCCGCCTGGGTGATCGCCACCCTTGCCGCCACCCCGATCATGGCCTGGCTATTCGGCCTGAGCATGGACCTGGACCGGCAGATCTATTTTGCCGGCGGCTCTCTGGTCATCGGTTACTTGCTCGGGTTTATCCAGGACAGTCGCGAGCGGACGGTATTCCTGCAATCGCAATTGCTGGAGCAGGAAAAAGAGCAACTGGAAACCTTGTCCGAAACCCTGGCCCAGGCGTCGCGCAGCGACAAACTGACCGGGCTGCCCAATCGCCGCCACTTCGACGAGATGCTGGACATGCAGTGGAAGCTGGCCATGCGCGAAGGCAAGCCCGTGAACCTGATGTTCATGGATATCGACGACTTCAAGGCTTTCAATGATTACTACGGGCACCAGGTTGGCGACGATTGCCTGCTGCGGGTCGCTAAAGCCCTGGGCAGCCAGGCCCTGCGTGGATCGGATTTTATCGCCCGGTATGGGGGCGAGGAGTTCGTCGCCCTGTTCCCCGGCACCGACGCCGAGGGGCTAAGCGCCATTGCCCACCGCCTGATTGCCGCCGTGGATGCCCTGCAGATTCCCCATGCCCGAGCCCGGGCAGCCGAACATGTCACCCTGTCCGTTGGCATCGCCACCGTGACACCCACCCCGGAGAATCATCACAGCGATCTGGTGAGAATGGCCGACGAGGCACTGTATACCGCCAAGGGCACCGGCCGGCATCGCTTTGTGGTCGCCGCCAACGGCAGCGAGGAATAGCCCGGCGGGTCAGACCGGGATCAGGTGCTCAAACAAGAGTTGCGGATTACGCTGACCCCGGAATTCATTCACTTCCAGGCGATAGACACCGCGCACCCGGGTGATACGGCTCGGCAGGGCCTCCACCGGCACATTGAAATGGATAGCATCAATCACGCCACGCACGCCGGGCAGGCCCAGGGTCAGTTTCAGGTGACGCTCCCCCACGATGCGGTGCTTCAACACCTCGAACTCGCCGTCAAAGCACGGCGCCGGGAATCCCTGGCCCCAGGGGAAGCGGTGGCTCAGTAATTCCGCATTGCTCAGGGTCAGGTCCTGGTCGCTCAGCGGCCCGTCGGTTTCCACTACCCGCTCCAGTGCTTTGGGAGAGAGCAAGTCCGCCACCGCCTTATCGAACGCCACCTTGAAATCCTCCAGCCGGTCACGCTCCAGCGACAGCCCCGCCGCCATGGCATGGCCACCGAACTTGCTCAGCAAACCGGGGTTGGCGGTGGCCACCGCGTCCAGCGCATCACGCAGATGCAAGCCGGGAATCGACCGGCCAGAGCCTTTCAACGTGCCCTGCTGCTGAGCCGGGGCGAAGGCAATCACGGGCCGATGAATCGCCTCTTTTACGCGGGAGGCCAGGATCCCCACCACCCCTTCGTGCCATTCCTTACCGTACAGGCACAGGCCCGCGGGCAGGTTGTCGGCATCCAGTCGGTTCACTTCTTCCATGGCCGCATCACGCATGCCCTGCTCAATGGAGCGGCGTTCGCGGTTGATGGTGTCCAGCTCCTGGGCCATCTCCATGGCTTCAGCGTCGGTCTCGGCCAACAGGCAGGCGATCCCGTGGGTCATGTCCGATAGCCGTCCCGCCGCATTCAGGCGCGGGCCCACGGCAAAGCCCATGTCGGCGGCCAGCACCCGGGCGGGATCACGTCCGGCCACCTGCAACAGCGCCCGAATCCCTGCACAGCCCTTGCCGGCACGAATGCGGCGCAGGCCCTGCTCCACCAGCACGCGGTTGGCGTCATCCAGCACCACCACGTCGGCCACGGTGCCCAGCGCCACCAGATCCAGCAGGTCGGTGATCGGCGGCTGCGGCTGCACGCCCTGCTCCCGCAGGGCACGCTGTAGATCCATCAATAGATAAAAGGCCACCCCGACCCCGGCCAGGTTTGCCGCCGGGAAATCTTCACAGCCGGGCAAGCGCGGGTTCACCAGGGCATCGGCCTCGGGCAGTGTGTCGCCGGGCAGGTGGTGATCAGTAATCAGCACGCGCATGCCCCGGGCGCGGGCGGCGGCCACGCCATCCACACTGGCAATGCCGTTATCCACGGTGATGATCAGGTCGGGCTGAAATTGCTGCTCGGCGAGTTCCACGATGGCAGGCGACAGGCCATAGCCGTATTCAAACCGGTCCGGCACCAGAAAATCCGGACGCGGAAACCCCAGCGCCTGCAGCCCGCGCACCATCAAGGTGGTGGCAGTGGCGCCGTCGGCGTCGTAGTCGCCCACAATACAGATACGCCAGTTATCGGTTCGCCCTTGTAACAGCAACGCCACGGCCCCACGCAACCCGTTGAAGGCTTGCGGATGGGGCAGGCGCTTGAGCGCCAGCTCCAGCTGCGACGGGTCGTCCACCCCTCGCCCGGCCAGAATCCGCGCCAGCAGCGGCGGCACATCCGGCCAGTCCGGCGTGTACTGCGGCCGGCGAGTGATATTGGGCAAGGCAAGTTTGTCGATGGGCATGGACGCGCTCGGAGACCTGGGAGAACCGCCCCTCCCTTCCCCTGCAGGTGAGGGGGAGCGGCATGAATGATGTTTGGCGCAGTCTGCCATGGTTGGGACAAGACGGCACTAACGCACCGCCATTCCTCGCTATCACAAGGAGCAAGTGATGCTTTTTTCATCAACCACTGCAGGCCGGGAAGCACCCCGACTAATTAGTCACAAATTAGGGCTAAAAAAGTCATTCACCTTCCCTATACTTGCGGGCCTACAAGTTCGTTGATTTATGTAAGCAAACACTCACATGAATCGCGTCGCCTCTCCCATTTGCGGGGACCTTTACCGGTAAACAGGGGCAGAAGAGGCACTACCAAAGCGGCCGATTGTGTCGCGTACTTTGGGACTGGAGAGCAAACGCTATGATCTATCAAGGCAACGCCGTAAGCGTACAACTGCTTGACGACGGCATCGCCGAACTGAAGTTCGATCTTCAGGGCGAATCCGTCAACAAGTTCAACCAGGAAACCGTGGAAGATCTCGGTAAGGCTGTCGACGCCATTGCAGGCAACAACGACATCAAAGGCCTGATCGTGACCTCCGGCAAAGGGGTTTTCATCGTTGGCGCCGACATCACCGAATTCACAGACATGTTCAAACTGCCGGAAGACGAAATCGCCGGCTGGTGTCTGAAATCCAACAAGGTCTTCAATGCCTTTGAAGATCTGGACATTCCCAAAGTGGTTGCCGTGAATGGCATCGCCCTGGGTGGCGGCCTGGAAATGTGTCTGGCTGCGGACTTCCGCGTACTGAGCGAGAAGGCCCTGGTCGGTCTGCCGGAAGTGAAGCTGGGCCTGTTCCCGGGCTTCGGCGGCACCGTGCGTCTGCCGCGTCTAGTAGGCGTGGACAACGCCGTTGAGTGGATCGCCGCTGGCGGTCAGCACCGTGCCGACAAGGCCCTGAAAGTGGGTGTTGCCGATGCCGTTGTCGCTCACGACAAACTGAACGATGCCGCCATCGCGCTGGTCAAGCAGTGCCTGGAAGGCAAGATCGACTTCCGCGCCAAGCGTCAGGAAAAGCTCGAGCCCCTGAAGCTGCCGCCCATGGAAAACATGATGGCCTTCCAGACCTGCATGGCCATGGTCATGGGTCAGGCTGGCAAGAACTACCCGGCTCCGGTTGCCGCCGTGAAAGCCATGCAGACCGCTGCTGGCATGAACCGCGACCAGGCCCTGGAAGTGGAAGCCAAAGGCTTCGCCAAAATCGCCAAGACCCCGCAAGCCACCGCGCTGGTAGGTCTGTTCCTGGCCGATCAGGCCGTGAAAAAAGTGAACGGCAAGACCGCCAAAGGCGCTGGTGAAATCAACCAGGCCGCCGTTCTGGGCGCCGGCATCATGGGTGGCGGTATCGCCTTCCAGTCTGCCCTCAAAGGCACCCCGATCATCATGAAGGACATCGCCGACAAGGCGCTGGACCTGGGCATGAACGAAGCCTCCAAGCTGCTCGCCAAGCGTGTCAGCAAAGGCAAGATGGATGCCGCCAAGATGGGCAAAGTCCTGTCTGCCATCCGTCCGACCCTGAACTACGGCGACTTTGACGACGTCAACGTGATCGTTGAAGCCGTTGTTGAGAACCAGAAGATCAAGCAGTCCGTACTGGCCGAAACCGAAGGCAAAGTGAAGGAAGGCACCGTTCTGGCCTCTAACACCTCCACCATCTCCATCACCAAGCTGGCTGAAGCGCTGGAGCGTCCGCAGGACTTCGCCGGTATGCACTTCTTCAACCCGGTACACATGATGCCGCTGGTAGAAGTGATCCGTGGTGAGAAGACCTCTGACGAAACCGTCGCGAGCCTGGTGGCCTACGCCCAGAAAATGGGCAAGAACCCGATCGTCGTTAACGATTGCCCCGGGTTCCTGGTTAACCGCGTTCTGTTCCCGTACTTCGGCGGCTTCGGCATGCTGATGCGTGACGGTGCAGACTTCGAAGCCGTGGATAAAGTCATGCAGAAGTTCGGCTGGCCCATGGGCCCGGCCTACCTGATGGACGTGGTCGGTATCGACACCGGCGTACACGCCGCCCAGGTGATGGCAGAAGGCTTCCCGGAGCGTATGCAGTACGACTTCAAGGATGTCTCCACGGTAATGTTCGAAAACGAGCGTTATGGCCAGAAGAACGGTGTCGGCTTCTACCGCTACGAAACCGACAAGAAAGGCAAGCCGAAGAAGGTTGTCGACGAGAAGACCTGGGAACTGATCAAGCCGCACGTGGCCGAGACCCGGGAATTCGACGCCGAGGAAATCATCGCCCGCATGATGATTCCGATGTGCACCGAAACCGTTCGCTGCCTGGAAGACAACATCGTAGGTTCCGCTGCCGAGGCCGACATGGCCATGATCTACGGCATCGGCTTCCCTCCCTTCCGTGGTGGTCCGCTGCGCTACATCGACAGCATCGGCGCGAAAGCGTTTGTTGAGCTGTGCGACAAGTACGCGCACCTGGGTGGCATCTACGAAGCACCGCAGATGCTCAAAGACATGGCCGCCAAGGGCGAGTCTTTCTTCGCCTAAGCCACGGACACTGGAGATATAGATATGAGCTTGAATCCGAATGACGTAGTCATCGTCGACGCGGTCCGTACTCCCATGGGCAAGAGCCGTAATGGCCAGTTCCGTCACGTGCGTGCCGAGAAACTGTCTGCCCAGCTGGTACAAGCGCTGATGGCGCGTAACCCCAACTGGGACACCCAGCTGACTGAAGATGTGATCTGGGGCTGTGTAAACCAGACCAAAGAACAGGGCATGAACATCGCCCGTAACATCGCCATGCTGGCCGGCCTGCCGCGCACCAGCGCTGCCCAGACCGTGAACCGTCTGTGTGGTTCTTCCATGCAGGCGCTGCACACTGCCGCCCAGGCCATCATGACCGGTAACGGCGACACCTTCGTGATCGGTGGTGTTGAGCACATGGGTCACGTAGCCATGGATCACGGGGTCGACATCAACCCGGAGATCTCCAAGGTTACCGCCAAGGCATCCAACATGATGGGCCTGACCGCAGAAATGCTGGGCAAAATGCACGGCATCAGCCGTGAGCAGCAGGACGCGTTCGGCGTGCGTTCCCACCGTCTGGCCTGGGAAGCTACCCAGGAAGGTCGCTGGAAGAACGAGATCGTGCCGATCGAAGGTCATGATCAGGAAGGCAACAAGGTCCTGTGTGAAATCGACGAAGTGATCCGTCCCGGTGCCAGCATCGAAGACATGCAGAAACTGCGTCCGGTATTCGATCCGGCCAACGGTACCGTCACTGCCGGTACTTCCTCTGCCCTGTCTGACGGTGCGTCCGCCATGCTGGTCATGAGCGCCGAGCGTGCCCAGGCCCTGGGCCTGAAGCCCCGCGCCAAGATCCGCTCCATGGCCGTTGCCGGCTGTGATGCCGCCATCATGGGTTACGGTCCGGTACCGGCCACCCAGAAGGCGCTGGCTCGCGCAGGCCTGACCATCGACGACATTGACTACGTGGAGCTGAACGAAGCGTTCGCTGCCCAGTCACTGCCGGTGGCCAAGGACCTGAAGCTGCTGGACAAGATGGAAGAGAAAGTGAACCTGAACGGTGGCGCCATCGCCCTGGGTCACCCGCTGGGTTGCTCCGGCGCGCGTATCACCGGCACCCTGCTGAACGTCATGGAATGGAAAGATGGCCAACTGGGTCTCGCCACCATGTGTATCGGCCTGGGTCAGGGTATCGCTACCGTCATTGAACGTGTATAAAGCCTGACACCCGCCGCCTGACGCCGGACTCGCTCCGGCCTCAGGCCCGGATGCCAATTTCCGGCCCCGCCTCACAAGGGCAGGACTGGAAACAAAAAACCCCGGCTTATCCGCCGGGGTTTTTCTTTATCAGGACAACACCCCATCGCTCCCCCTGTAGGAGCCATGCTCGCATGGCGATCCCGCGAAGCGGGTTTTGGGAAGGCTCAGCCAAAAGAGCACCGGGCAAGACCGGATTCTCGGGTTCCTTTCCGCATGGTAGAGGGTAGATCCTGGACGTTATAAATTCTTATCAATATCCTGACGACCAAGCACCCGCATAATCTCAACCGTTCCGCCATTTAGCCTGTAGTAAATGCTGTCTACACCGCAGACACTACGCCGATACCCCTTAATCACCGGGTGGGCGGATTGCAGGATAAATGCCTGGGGCAACATCAGGTGAAACAGGTAGGAACCGAAGTCTTTCCACATTAAAGAACCGGGCAACAATGGAACCGGGTCTTTCTCGTGGGGCTGGCTGGCACGGGTATTATTGTTCTTCACTGCACTCGCGGCGTCAGTCATGGCCATTCTCCTGTCTGGGCACGCTTCACGCGCCTGCCAAATCGCCGGGGCCAGCCCGGCTGAGACAAGATTCATTCTGTGTGCCCACGTTGGCCGATTCAACAAGGCAAGCCCGTAACTAAACGAATAATGCATTCCTGTTACGGGAAGGCGCCACGCATAGATCTGCACACCGCTTAACGCGCTAAATCCGTCTGACGTGAAATAGGTGGGTGTCCCCGATTGGAGGGGGCTTGTTTAGTCCCACGCCCTGCTCCTCTTGCAACGCCCCCTCCCCCAAAGAGGACATCACCGGCACCGACAGGCGCCCGCAAAGTTGGCACGGTTCCCGCACTAACAAGGGTATCTGCTGCCTTGCCGGCAGCCTGGCTCAACACCCGACAGACAAAGAGGTGCCTTATGGATTCGGTATCAATTAAAGACCTGATGTGTACCCGTTACGCCACTATCCGCCCGGAGATGCCGGTGGTAGAGGCCTCGGGCAACCTGATCAAGCACGATATGCTGGGCAGCCCGGTCACCGACGAGGCCCGAACATTGCTGGGCTGGATCAGTGAGCGCGAATGCCTGCAGGCCGCACTGCAGGTGGTGTATCACAACCAGCGGGTCGCCACGGTAAAGGACCTGATGCAGACCGACGTTCTCACGGTATCTGTTAGTGACGACGTGCTGACCCTGGCCCAGCAGATGCTGAATGCCAAGCCGAAGATCTACCCGGTGGTGGATGCCAGCAACAAGGTGCTGGGAGTGATCAGCCGCCGCCATATTCTGAACATGCTGGACCAGAAACTGGCAGAGCTAAGCAAAAAGGCGGGCTAGGCGGTGCGCATAATCGGTGCAATTTTGCACCCTAAAAGCGCACCACAATGGATCATCGATTATTGGGGGGCGGTGATAACGCCCTGCCAACACACCTGATCGTCAACGTGTTTAGCGTGAGCGGGTGAGCTGCATCCACACGGCCAACCCCAGCCCCCAGGCCCCATTGACGATGAGGCCGCCGATCACTTTGCTGGCGTTCACGTCCAGGCCTTTCATGGGAAACACCACCAGCATGGCCACTGCGGTGGGGCCCAGCGCGCCGATGACCGCTGCACCCAGCCAGTAGCCAGCGCCTTTCCAGCGGCGGATCAGCCACCACACGGGCAGCCCCCACACCCCACCCCAAAACGCCAGGGAAATGACCTGCGGAACGCCAAGAGGCGGTACCGGGTTCATATTCCAGGGGAAGGCCGGAATCATCCCGCCCAACCAGAACAGGGCCAAGACGCCCTGATGAAAGATCAGCGTGGCGAGAAAACCACCGGTAAAGGCTTGTAGCCACTGTTGTCGGGAATGGGCCATGGGGACTCCTGTGGACGGATCATTGCCGCCCCGAGTCTACCGGCAATGGCACTATTTCGATAACGGCAATGTGACGATCTGGGTGATCTTGAGCCCGGCAACCCCCTCGCTCACGAGGCTGTCAGTGTCCTGCGGATCCACGGCGACGGCCACGCCTTGCGCGGGCCGCTCGCCGGGATAATGCAGCAGCCCCATGCAGGCCCACAAGACGGCCCGCTGGCCACCGACCTGCCGGATCTGTTGCAGCTCCTGCCCGGAACAAGGGGCCAGGTCGCGCAGGCTGCTGTAGCGAATCAGCTCAAGCTGCGCTGCGGTGCCGGGGCGCGAGATCAGCGGTTCGGTCATGACCCCTTGCAGGCATTCTGAGCGGATCGCCGAGGCCTGTGTGGCACAGTTTTGTACTGCGCTTACACGAAAGGCGGTGGCGTACAGCAGGTTAACGTCCTGGGGCCAACCACCACAGGCGAGCGCCAGCACCGGCAGGCCGCCCAGCATCCAGGTGATCCATGGTTTCCGCATGGTCTTTCTCATTGGTTCGCGAGGTACCCAGCTTGTCATGGGCCAGCCAGTGCGGCATCCCCCTGTTGGGGGATGCGCTGGCCGTATTAGCGGCGGCGAACCAGGCCGTCTTCCAGCACCTGTTCGAAGTGGTCCCGAAGGGTGTCATCTACCGGGCGATAGGCTACGCCCAGGGTCTGGCTGCGGCGGTTATCAAAACGCAGCGGGTAGCCCAGAACTTGCGGGTCACCGGGCCCATGAACGGCCCCACGGCCCATACCACCGGCTTGGGGACTTTCATCATCGGGAATGGGTACTGCTTGCCGAACTGGCGACGCAGGCTGGCAGCGATATCCAGCATGGAGACCGATTCGCTGACCAGAATGTAGCGGCCTTCGGCCTCGGCGGTGAAGGCACCCAGCAAATGCGCTTGCGCCACTTCGCGCACATCCACCATGCCGTACACCAGATCCGGCACCCCGGTGCGCAGTTTGCCGCGTCCCATGTCGAGCAGGGTGCCGATACTGGCGGAATGGCTGGCATTGGTCAGGGACGGCCCATACACCATACCCGGGTTGATGGTCACCAGATCCCAGCGGCTGCCTGGCTCACCGGTCTGGGCATCGTGGATCTTCCAGGCTTCCCGCTCGGCGGCCACCTTGGAGTACTGGTACGGGTTGTGATCCACGGTGCTGGTGGTATTCCAGTCGGCTTCGGTGAAGGCGCTCTTGCCCTTCATGTCGGTGGCGTCGCCATACACAGACGCCACGCTGCTGGTCAGTACCACCCGCTTGAGGGCCTCGCAACGGTTGGCGGCGTTAAGCACATTGCGGGTGCCTTCTACTGCCGGGCGTACCAGCGCTTCGTTGGCATCGGTAAAGCCATCGAGCACAAACGGAGACGCGGTGTGCATGAGCACATCGCACCCTGCCATGGGGGCATCAAAACTGTCGGCATCCAGCAGATCCGCCTTGAACAGTTTCAGGGTCCCGGGGGTGACATCGGCGATGGCATGCAGGTGATCGACACTGGCAGCCTTGTGGGGATCACGCACGGTGGCGTGGACCGTGTGGCCGGCTTCCAGCAAGTAGCGGACGATCCAGCCCGCGATATACCCGGACGCGCCGGTGACCATGACAGTAGACATTTATCGCTCCTCCATTTCGCGAGGGGCAGACACCAGGGCCTGTTAACGCTACCGGGATGGCTCCTGCTGAATGCATTTTTTCGTCCAGTAGTGCCAGCTGGTGTGCAGTGTAGTCATTCTGCATAAACAGCGGATGGCGCTGCTGGGCGGAAAAAGGGATCAGCCCTCCGGGTTGAGCCCCAAAAGCCGCCACTCGTCGTTATTCGTCACTCATTTGGAGAAACCAAACTTCACTCCTCATGCCTAGATTGGCGGCTTTTGGGGCTCAACAGGTGCCATCCCGGTAGCGTTAACAGGCCCTAGCACGCCTCCATCGCTTTACTGACAGCAGATCATGCCAATTTCCCCGACCCCGTTGGCCCGTTCGAAACCCCTCAGGGGGTAGACAGGCAGCGGGGATTCATTCTAGCCTTGTAAACACTTGTTCACATAAGGCGTGTTGTGTATTCGCGCCGTGGTGTTACGTACAGATTCGTACAAACCTTGGATTCATTGCCTGCACCGGGAGGATACTCAAGAACGGGCCTGCGCCCGCATTAACACAAGACTACAACGGAACATGGCAGCCTGCTGCCCCGCCCGGCCCACCGGGCAAGCGACACCTCAGATAATGACAACGAAAGAGGAACCGTTATGCGTCAACCCACCCAGCCTGTGCCAGGGGGTTCTCCCTCCATCTGGTCTCGACTGAGTACCCTGACCGATTATTTCGCCTGGCCGTTGCGTACCTCCCATTACCTGGAGCTGGTGAATCCGTTATGGACCACCCACAAGATGCAGGCCCGCGTGGTCAAGGTATGGGATGAAACCCGCGATGCCCGCACCCTGACCTTGCGCCCCGGCCTCAACTGGCGTGGCCACCGGGCCGGGCAACATGTGCGGGTGGGGATTCCTGCCAACGGCAAGCACTACACCCGCACCTATACGATTTCCTCTGCGCCGGAGCGCTACGACGACTGCTTTACCATTACGGTTAAGGCCATCGACAAGGGCACCATATCCCACCACATCGTTCGCAATATCAAGGTGGGCGACTACCTACCTATCGGGCTGCCCCAGGGGGATTTTTACCTGCCCGACGCGCAGCATATTCATCCGTTGTTCATTACCGCCGGCAGTGGCATTACCCCGGCCTTCAGCATGGTGAACAGCCTGATTGCCCAGGAACGTCTGCCAGACACCTGCCACCTGCACTACGCGCCCCATGAATTCGATGTGGTGCTGGGCAAACAGCTGCGCGAGATGGCCGCGCAATACGATCGCTATCATCTGCACCTGTTGTACACCCGCGAGGAAAATCATCCTGGCAACGCGCGCTTTTCCGCCGCCCAGCTGGACGCCCTGTGCCCGGACTGGAAAGAGCGGGATGTCTATGCCTGCGGCCCGCCTTCCCTGCTGGAAGCCGTGGAGCAGTGTTTCGAACAGGCCGGTTGCAGCCGCAACCTGCACATTGAACGCTTCCGCGCGCCCTTTACCGAGATTCCCGCCGATGCCGTGGGCGGCAAGGTGCGCTTTGCCCAAAGCGGTGTGGATGCCGAGGGCGACAGCGAAACCCCGCTACTGAAAGTCGCCGAGGAGGCGGGCATGAATCCGCCCCACGGTTGCCGCATGGGTATCTGCCATACCTGTAACACCACGCTGGTGTCTGGCTGCGTGCGCGATCTGCGTACCGGCGAGGTATTGAACGAAGCGGGCAGCATTGTGCAGACCTGTATCTGTGCCGCTGCAGGCGATTGCGAACTGGATTTGTGAGGGAAGAATAATGCGAACCCACCAATACCCGGTCGACCTGACCGACGAACAAATCGAGGAATTTGGCCGCGAGCTGGATGCCATTCGCGATGAGGTATTCGATGACCGCGGCGAACGGGACCGGGCCTATATTCTCAAGGTCATCAAGACCCAGCGCACTCTGGCAGTGAGCGCCCGTTTCGTGATTTATGCCTCGCTGTTTTTCCTGCCGGCCTGGGGGCATGCGCTGGCGCTCTGGCCGATCATGCTGTCCCTGCTTGGGCTGGGTACCTTCATGCTCGGCATTGCCAAGATTCTGGAAAACATGGAGATCGCCCATAACGTGCTGCACGCCCAATGGGACTGGATGAAAGACCCGGAGATCCAGTCCAACACCTGGGAGTGGGACACCATGAGCCCGTCGGACCGCTGGATGCATTCACACAATGTGGTGCACCACACCTGGACCAATGTGCTGGAGAAGGATCTGGATGTGGGCTACGGCATCATGCGGGTCACCCCCATGCAACCGTGGAAACCCGCCTACCTGCTGCAACCGGTGTACTTCATTCTGTTGATGTTGCTGTTTGAAGAAGGGGTGGCGCTGCACGAACAGGCCATTGATGATCACCTGAAAGGCAAAAACACCTTGTCGGATTTCAAACCCCTGCTGAAGCGGATCGGCTACAAGATCTGGCGACAGGTGGCGAAGGACTATATTGCCTGGCCGCTGGCGGCCGCGCTGGTGGCCATTCCGATTTCGTTTTATGTGCCGTTTTCACCGCTGGCGGTGTTCGGCATTGTGGCGGGGGCCAATGCCGTGGCCAACCTGATTCGCAATATCTGGGCCTTCGTGATCATTTTCTGTGGGCACTTTCCCGCCGGCGCGCATAACTTCACTCTGGAACAGGTGGAAGGAGAAACCCGCGGGCGTTGGTACCTGCGTCAGCTGTTGGGCTCGTGCAATATCGAAGGGGGCCGGTTGTTCCACATTCTTTCCGGCAACCTGTCGCACCAGATCGAGCATCATCTGTTTCCGGACATGTGCAGCAATCGCTACAAGGAAGTCTCGCCCCGGGTGCGGGCACTGGCCGACCGGTATGGCCTGCCTTATAACAGCGCCTCACTGTTCCGGCAGTTTGGTACCACCTGGCTGAAAAATATTCGCCTGGCGTTTCCCGGTGGTGGAGATCCCTACCCGCCTCAACAGCAGGTAAAGGCATCGTCGTGACGCTTGCTACCACAACGAAAAAAGGCGCCAATGGCGCCTTTTTCGGAGGGAACAGAGTATAACGACTAGTGCCAGTAACCTGAGCTCGCTTCGGCTTTCTGTTTGAACCCGGAAGCTCCGCTTTTCACCGGTGCATTTAGGAGCACAGGCTCTTCAACTGGCTCAGAGTCAGACTCCTCATCGGGGTATTCATAGTTAGCGATATAGGAAGAAGTGCTGCCACTATCGCCTTCGTGAAGCTGGCGCCAATCACTGGTGATGACTGGCTCTTCACCAGTGAAATCTGCAGTCACTTCCACCAGATACCCATTGGTAGAAAGTGCAATGAGCTTGAGAACACCGTCTTTGGCACTCACCACATCCGCATAATTGATAAACCAGTACGTCGTGTGCTTGCTCGGATCTTCTGCGTTGGGAGTACTACCCTCCCATGCACCATAAAACATGCCGCCAATAGCATCATTATCTAAAACAAAGTAGTCCTCGTTACCTTTCAGGTCGATAGCCACCGGCAACAGTTCATTGAATGCCTCCAGCAGGGCAACATTCATCAAGGGGTCATAACTGATTTGCCGGGTTGCGGTGAAGTTCGGATATTCATCTTCACCCACGCTAACAACCTGGCCGTTGCCTACAGAGACATCCAACAGCAGGGTTGCACCGGTATCGCCATCAATCTTGAAATAATCCGTATCTTCAAACAGCTCATACGCACCCGATCCTTCATCAAATGCGGCCGCCGCATACATGCCCTCTGCACTCAAGTTCACGCCATAGGCCGCACCAAATCGGGAGACGAGGAAAGCCATTTTCGAGGTAACGCCAGGGGCACGATTGATGACACCTTCATAGTATCCGGCATTGGCCAAATACAGGCCGAAGACAAGGTGCTCTTCAGCATCATCCGCAGACACGAGGGTAAATGGTCCGGAGTCGAGACCCTGAGTGAGAGCCGTCAACACAGGTGAAACTGCCGTCTCGAAGCTTGCGCTGTCGAGCGTAAAATCCAGAGTCAGGCCCGTATCCAGATGCGTAGCTGGATCGATCTGAATACCGTTATCCGGGTCTTGATCAACATCAATGCTGATCAAAAGGCGCGCAATGTTGGCCACCATGTTTTCATCAATACCGGCTGCCGAAGTTGCCAAGCTCAACGGGGTCACGAAACTCGTTCCCGCAGCCATGGTAACTTCACCCAACAACAAATCACCGACATAGAACGAAACCGTTTCTCCGGCAGCGCAAGAGAGGATCCCTTGTTCACCAGTCAACTGAAAATCAGCGTCTGCCCCACATTTGTAACGCAGGCCGATAACGGCGTTGTCTACGAAATAGGCAGTCGATTTGTTGTTTGCTGTACCACCGGCCTGTTTGGAATCACTTGAGCCACCGCCCCCGCACGCCGTTAACACCAAGGTGCTGGCGATCGTAGCGCCAGCCAGGATTTTCCCCCACATACGTCTCTTCCTTTTCTGTCTGAATTATTCCTTATCCCCTCCCTCAAGGGGGCTTAATTTATACCACGTATTGCATATCTGTTAGAAGTGGGGTCTAGCGCCCCCGCAGCTCAAGGCGCCAGGGAGCTTTTGAATAACTCCTTGCATGCTCAGTCTTTCAGGCTGGTCGCCCCCTCGGCCAACGTAAAGAGGGGCGCGATTTTGAACGTGTATGGCCATCCATCGGCTCTTCACCTTCGAAGGAAGCGCAACAACGAGTGCGGGCCAGCCTGGAAGACCCTACGTATCCTGACGAGCATAAGGGCGCGGCCTGAAGCACACATCTGCTGCGCCTTGCCTCCAGGAAAGGGAACCACCCTTACCGTCGAGACAAGACACAACAGCTGCACGCTTCAGGTCACGCTGTGCACGCGAGGAGTTATTCAGAGGCACCTAAACAGAGAAACCCGCCGGCTTGCCAGCCGGGCGGGGTTCGGACTTCGCTAAGTCAAGCTGTGGGACAGCATTGGCCATTGGCGCCTTTTTGGGTTATTCCATTTCAGCTACAGGGCGCCAGATCCCGTCTTTCACCCGGGACAGGACAATGCCGTCCCCGGCACGGTGGTTGGTGGTGCTCATCTGGGTATCCACGCCGGTCACCACGTCGGTGAACTTCAACGACTCCATGGCATCGAGGAACGATTCGGTGGTCAGATCCGGGCCTGCGTTGCGCAGCGCGTTGATCGTGACCATGGCGCCAACCCGCCCCAGGACCGCGCCACCGCTGGGTGTTTCGCCATACTTTTCCTTGTACTCATCAGCCCATGCCTGGGTTTCCGGCACGTGCTGCATGCGGCTGACAATGTCTTCCCAGGAGGCCACCCCATACAGACCTTCGGTCACCCCGCCCGGCGCAGCGGCCACGGCAGAATGGAAGCCCGCCTGGGAGACGATAAATTTCACGTCATCCCAGCCCATCTGCTTGGCCGTGGCCACCACGGTGATGATCGGGCGTACCGGCAGTGCGACGGCTACCAGCTCACAACCGGCATCACGCAGGCGTGCCAGGGTGCCGGTGAAATCGCTTTCATCAGGACGGTGCGAAGAGCTTTCCACCAGCGTCAGGGCAGCGTTACTCGCGGCCGCATCGGTGGCGGCCTGATTCACCTCTTCACCAAAGTCAGACGGGATATACATGACACAGAGGTTTTCGATGCCGTCCTGCTCGACCAGTTTGTTGACGCCCTTGAGCACGCCATCGTAATAGCTGGGGCCGAACACATAGCGGTAACGGAAGTCACCCTGTTCTTCCATGGGCTTGGACAACGCCAGCGGCAGAATGCTGGGGACGCTGTTGCGGTCCATGATCGGGAACGCGGCCAGGTTATGGGGCGTGCCCAGGCTCATGACCATGGCAAACACTTCATCACGGCTGACCAGTTTGTTAATGGCCTGGGTTGCCTTGGGCACCTGGTAGGCATGGTCTTCCACGATGTACCGAATCTTGCGGCCGTGGATACCGCCCTGGGCATTCACTTCGGCGAACATGTCATTGGCGACCTGCACGGCCGGGGATGAGAACGCTGCGAACACACCGGACAAGTCATGCATGCCGCCCAGCCGGATTTCGGTGTCCGTCACACCGCGTACCGCATCAGCCGCGGCGCTTTCTTCTTCCTTGTTATCACTGCAAGCCACAAGGGCCATGGCGGCCAGGGCCGTCAGACAAAGCTTCTTCATGATGCACTCTCCTCTCGTACCATCAATACATGGAATCAATCAGGTGCTTGTGTTTTTTCTCTACGAACGAACGCTTGAGCTTCATGGTGGCAGTCAGCTCCTCATCCTCGGCGGTGAGCAGCACATCGATCAGGCGGAAATATTTGATCTGTTCCACCTGGGCAAATTGTTTGTTCACGTCCTGGACAATGCCATCAACCAGGTCCAGGACTTCCTTGGCCCGGCACAGGGAAGCGAAATTGGAAAATGGCACCTGGCGATCCTGGGCGTACTTCTCTACGTTTTCCTGATCGATCATGATCAGGCAGGTCAGGTATTTCCGCTTGTCCCCAATCACCACCGCATCGGAAATATAGGGTGAAAACTTCATCTTGCTTTCGATTTCCGAAGGCGTGATGTTCTTGCCCCCGGCGGTGATGATGATGTCCTTGAGACGACCGGTGATGGTCAGCATGCCGTCTTCCATGCGCCCGACATCGCCAGTGTGCAACCAGCCATCGCGAATATCTTCGGCGGTTTTTTCCGGCTTGCGCCAATACCCGGCAAAGACATGCCCACCCCGCACCAGCACTTCGCCATTGTCGGCAATGCGTACTTGCGTCCCGGGCAAAGGCTCACCCACGGTGCCAACCTGCTCACGGGTTTTGCTGTTGAGCGACGCTACACCGGTGGTTTCTGTCATGCCGTACCCTTCGAACAGGGGCACCCCGAGGGACTGAAACCAGCGAATCTGGTCCGGCGCGATGGGGGCCGCGCCAGTGGTGCCACGACGCAGGCGATTCATGCCGATCATGTCGCGTACGTTGCGCAGCACCAACAGGTTCCAGAATTGATAGTGCAGCGCCGACAGCGGTGAACGCTTGCCGTCGCAATGCCAGGCCTCGCCGGCAGCAAGGGCGCGGTCGAAACACCAACGCCCGAACGGCGTCGCTTCGTCACGCAGGGTCATCAGTGAGCTGTAAATTTTTTCCCACAGACGCGGTACCGCTGCGAACGTATTGGGTGAGACTTCGCGCAGGTTTTCGAACACGGTTTCCGGGCTTTCCGCAAAGTTGACGGTGCAACCCTTGTAGATGGGCAACTCCACGGAAACCAGCCGTTCGAGAATGTGACACAACGGCAGAAAGCACAGCTGGTCATCGTCCTCGTGGGCATCCAGCACCTGTTCCCCCGCGGCCAACTGGAACAGAACATTGCGGTGACTGATCATGGCGCCCTTGGGGGCGCCCGTGGTGCCGGAGGTGTAGATCAGCATGCGAATATCGTCGGGCTGGCTCTGGGCAATGCTGGCGCTGAACTGTTCTTCCGCATCGGGAATCTGCTCGCCCAGGGCGTACAACTCATCCAGAAACATGACCATGGGATCGCTGAAATCGCGCAGCCCCTTGCGGTCATAGACGATAACCTTTTTCAGCGTAGGGACCTGGTCGCGCACCGTCAGGTACTTGTCCAGTTGCTCGTCGTTTTCCACGAACAGGAAGGCCGAGCCACTGTCGTTAATCAGGTACGCCAGCTGTTCGGCGCTGTCGGTGGTGTAGACCCCGTTACTGATGCCCCCTGCCCCGGCAATGCCGAGGTCGCAGTACAGCCATTCCTTGTTGTCTTCGCTGAGGATGGAAACCGGCTGTCCGCGCTCCAGCCCAAGGGACAACAGCGCCACACCAATGGCACGGGCTTTCTGGTAGTAATCGAGCCAGCTGTGGCTTTGCCAGATGCCCAGTTCCTTTTCGCGATGGGCGATGGTATCGCCCCGCTCCAGGCATTGCTGACGCCAGAGTTTGACCACGGTGTCGCAACCGTGGAGCTGAGTGGGTGAGGTGTTGTTATTGTCAGTCATGATCAGCGCCAGGTCTTCTTTCGTTTCCAGCGTTTTTCCGGTCGGTCATCCCCCGCCGACTGGCCCAGATAAAATTCGCGAATGTCATCGCTGGCGAGCAAATCTTTCGCACTGCCGTCCATCACGATTCGGCCGGTTTCCAGCACGTAACCATGGTCGGCGGTGTTCAGTGCGACCTGGGCGTTCTGTTCGACCAGCAACAGGGTCACCCCCTGCTCTTTGTTAAGGCGACGAATAATGGTGAAGATTTCCTGCACCAATAAGGGCGACAACCCCAGCGACGGTTCATCCAGCAGCATGACCGAAGGCCGGGACATAAGGCCGCGACCGATGGCCAGCATCTGTTGCTGACCGCCAGACAGGGTGCCGGCAGGTTGCTGGCGACGCTCGTGAAGAATGGGAAAGTAGTCGTACACCATAGCCATGTCCTGGCGGATGCCCGCCTTGTCGCGGCGGGTGTAGGCGCCCATGGTCAGGTTCTCTTCCACACTCAGGAACGGGAACACTTCCCGACCTTCGGGCACATGGGCAATGCCCTTGTGCACCAGCCGGTCCGGCTCGCTGCCCTGAATGTTTTCTCCGCCCAGGGTCACTGTGCCCTTGCGCGGGGCCAAGGCGCCGGAAATGGTTTTCATCAGGGTGGTCTTGCCCGCCCCGTTGGCGCCCAGGATGGTCACCACCGTGCCTTCATTCACGTCGATCGAGACACCCCGCAGGGCCATGACCGGACCGTAAAAGGCTTCCAGATTCTTGACCTGCAGTAACGGCTCGGCGCGGTTCGGGGTCGTGTCTGCTGCGTGGTTCATGCGCTCGCCTCCGTGCCCAGATAGGCTTCGATGACCTTCGGATCGGCCTGCACGTCGGCCGCGGTTCCCATGGCCAGCGGGCGGCCTTCCGCCACCGCCAGCACCCGGTCGGACACCCGCGATACCAGACTCATGTCGTGCTCCACCATCAACACCGTGAGGCCCAGATCTTTCTGCATGTCTTCGATCCACCACGCCATGTTCTGGGTTTCTTCCACGCTCAGGCCGGATGCCGGTTCGTCGAGCAGGATCAGTTTCGGCTCGCTGGCCAGAGCACGGGCGATTTCTACCACCTTGCGCACCCCGTAGGGCAACCCGGCAATCAGCTTGTCGCGGTACGCAGCCAGATCGAGAAAGTCGATCACTTCTTCCACCAGCAGACGATGTTCCCGCTCGCTACGGCGGACTTTGGGCAGAAACAGCAGCTCTTCAAACCAGCGGGTATTGCGGCGGCAATGCCGGCCAATCAGCAGGTTCTGCAGCACGGATGAATGGTCGAACAACTCGATATTCTGGAAGGTGCGGGCAATCCCCAGCCCGGCTACCTTGTGGGCCGGCAGGCGGGTGATGTCCTCACCGTCGAACAGGATCTGCCCGGCACTGGGTTCATAGAGACGGCTGATCAGATTGAAAATGGTCGACTTGCCTGCCCCGTTGGGGCCGACCAGCGTGAACACTTCACCGGGTTCCACCGAGAAGCTGACACCATCGACCGCCTTGACGCCGCCGAAGGCAATGGACAAATCTTTTACCTGTAGCAGACTCATCGTTGGCGCTCCGTTTTCAGGTAGGTACGGGTACGGCGGAACATGCCCTTGCGGTAGAGCGGGAACAGCTGCAACCAGGTGCGCACCTTGAACCAGACGCCATACAGGCCCCGGGGCTCATAGATCACCATCAACAAAATCAACAACGCAAACAGCGCGGTGTCCATGCCGGGATACGCCGCAATCTTGATGCCCGCCGCGTTATCCAGATAGTCGCGGGCAATAGCAATCAACTGCGGCAAGACCACCACCACAATGGCGCCAAAGAAGGCCCCGTGCACCGAGCCCAGGCCGCCGATCACCACCTGCAACAACAGCGTGATGGAAATCAGCACCAGGAAACTTTCGTAGTTCACGGCCTGGGCCAGGTGGGCATACAGCGCCCCGGCCAGGCCAGTGATGGCACAGGACAGGCTGAACGACAGGGTCTTGGCACGAGTCACGTTGACCCCCAGCGCCCGGGCCGACACCTCACTGTCACGCACCGCCAGGAAGGAACGCCCGGAGGCACTGCGTAGCAGGTTCAGGTAGCCCAGTGTGACCAACACCAGCACCGTCAGGCAGATGTAGTAGAACGCCTTGGGCGTGGCATACCGGTCGACCTCCAGGCCAAAGAGCTGAATCGGTGGCGCAAATAATCCGGCCACCCCGCCGGTGACCGGTTCAGCCATGATCGCCACATCTTCCAGAATGATGCTCAGCGCCAGGGTCGCGATCGCCAGATAAATGCCACTCATGCGCAGAATCGGCCGGGCGATGATGGCACCGGCCAGGCCCGCGGTTACCGCACTGGCCAACAGCGAAGGAATGAAGTGCCAGCCGCGCTGCATCAGGGCCAGGTTGGTGAAGGCACCAATGGCCATGAACGCGGCATGCCCCAGGCTGACCTGCCCGGTATGCCCGCTCACCAGCATCAGCCCGAGCCCGGCCAGCGACCACACCAGCACCGCCGTCAGTTCGCCCAGGTAGTAATCGCCCAGCACCCAGGGCGCCCCCAGTAACAAGGCAATCAGGATGGCGTACTGGGTCAGGTGCCAGCGCCCCTCAAAGAGATTGATATCGTCGTCGTAGCGACTTTTGAATCGGTTGCTCATGGGCTTACACCTTCTTCTGGCTGATCTGCGCGAACAGGCCGCCGGGGCGCAGGATCAGCACCAGCAACATCAACGCATAGGGGGCAACCTGGCCAGCCCCGGAAGGCAGATACCGGCCCGCAAAGGGCTCGACAATACCCACCAGCAAGCCGCCCAGCAGGGCGCCAGGCAGCGACCCCAGCCCCCCGATCACCGCCGCGGCAAAGGCCTTGATACCGAACAGCAGGCCAACAGAAGGTTCCACCGCGCCCTTGGCCGCAAACATCACCCCGGCAATGGCGGCCACCACCCCGGACAGCGCCCAGACGATGGCATTGATGCGTTTGACAGGAATCCCCATGTAGTACGCCGCCATCTGGTTCTGGCTGCTGGCCTGCATGGCCACCCCCAGGCGGGTACGCGCAAAGAAGAAGTACAGGATGGCGGTCAACGCCACGGTGGTGCAGATGATGACCGCATCCACAACCGGAATTATCAGCTCGCCCAGCTGCCAGACCTTGCCGACAAACGGGGTTTCCAGTGAAGACGGATCATGGCCCCAGATCACCCCGGCCACGAAGCGCATCAGGAAACCCAGGGCGATGGTGAGAATCACCATGGCAAACTGCGGCTGGCCAAAGATGGCCCGTAACACCAGCCTGTCCAGCAGATAGCCAAACAAGCCGAGCAACAAGGCGGCCAAGGTAATGCCGATCAGAAATGGCAGGTCGGCGTAACTCGCGTTAATGAAGGTGATGCCGAGGAAAGCACCCAGCATCATCATGTCGCCCTGGGCAAAGTTGACGGCTTCTGACGCTTTGTAGATCAGCACAAAGCCCAGCGCCAACAACCCGTAGATACAGCCGTTCGCGACCCCGCTGACCAGCAGCTGGAGAATATCCATGGTCCCACTCTCTCCCGGGATTATTGTTCTGTTGTGGTGTTTTTTTATTCAATTCACCCGAGCCTATCTGAACCCCGACATTCTCGCCAGTATGTCAAATGTAACAAGGTAGGACGAAGGCGCCCGATGGACGAAACCCTCGCCACCGCTGGCGTCGCTCGACAATAAACGCCGTAAAGACTCGCCCAGCTCTCCCGTGCAGTGCCATCGTCATGCCGGTGACTTTCCACTCTCACCCCCACCGGTGTCCCGCCCCTGAATCCCAAACACTTCTCAAATCCGGTTGGCCCGAAGTGCCGGAACAACCTTGGATCTTCAGGGTTACCCTTGGCTTTTGTTCAATTTTCAGGCGACAATGCTGCCCATTCCGAATACCAATCATGGCGGCCCATGTATAACAACCCTGGCCAGCAGCGTGAACTCGCGCGCCCGTACCGCAAGTCCCTGCTGATTGCGTTGCTGCTGATTACCTTCAGCAGTGGCCTGCTATTCGCCTGGATCAATTTGGGCCGCGGCAATGTGGTCGTCGCCGCTGCCGAGCTCATCATGGCCGCCTACTCCGTGGTGCTGTATTTCAATATTCGCCGTACCCAACGGCTGGAACTGTGGGCCTTTGCCTACCTGATCCCGTTTTTCAGTGTGATGATGGTGGCGCTGGCCTCGCCGCGTTCCACCATGAATGTGTTTGTCTGGGTGCTGTTGATTCCCATGGTGTCGCACTTGTTGCTGGGCAGGATCAAGGGGCTGGTTCTGACGGTGATTTATATGTCCATTGCCGCCGGGCTGTTCTTTTGGCGCTTTGGTGATGACCCGGAGGCCATGCAACCGGTGATTCTGGCCAACATTGGTGTGCTCACGCTTTGTCTCACGGCGTTTTCGCATGTCTATGAAATTACCCGTGAACAGAGCGAACGCCGGCTGGTAAAACTGGCGCACTCGGACGTGCTAACAGGGCTCCCTAATCGGGCGCACCTGCAAAGCCGGTTTGAGTACGAACAAGCCCGGCACCAACGGCTGAACAATCCCATGTCGCTGGTACTCCTGGATCTGGACTACTTCAAGAAGGTGAACGACCGGCACGGCCACGAGGCCGGTGACAAGGCATTGCAGCATGTGGCCAGACTACTGAAACAGCGGCTCCGCAAAACAGATCTGGCGGCACGCCTTGGCGGAGAGGAATTCTGCCTGTTACTGCCGGATACCGATGGTGACCAGGCACTGCTGGTGGCCGAGAAAATCCGCCAGCAACTGGCGGCCAGCCCCCTGACCTTTGGGGAGCACAGCATCACCCTGACCTTGAGTGGTGGTATCGCCTGTTTTGGCGAACAGGAAGGCATGGAACTCAACGCCCTGACACGCTGCGCTGACAAGAAGCTCTATTCCGCCAAATCCGCTGGCCGCAATCGCATTGCCCTGGCCCTGTAATATCACTCGCCCAGCACCGCAGGGTATACATCTGTCATCACTAGTCGCCCCCCACAGGAAACCGGCTTACCATGAGGCGAAAGTCCTGCCCTTATTGGCCCAAAGAGAAAAAGAACACGGCGATGGCAATTGCACGACACCCCGACACGGATACGCTGGCCAGCATGTTGAGCCGGGCGTTTTTCCATGATCCGCTGTTTGTCTATTTTTTTCCCGATGATAAAAAACGGGAGACCCTCTGCTGGTATACCTTCCGCTACATGCTGACCCATGGCCACAACAAGGGTGAGGTTGTCGTCACTGACAACGGCCAGGACGGTGCCGCCATCTGGTCTCCCTCCGGCACCATGCGTTATGGCTTGCTGGATCTGCTTCGCTACGGCGCGATTCGCGGCAGCCTGCGTCAGGGCCCTGCGGCCTTGCTAAGGCAACTGAAGGCACTGGACATTATGCAGGCGATGCACAAGTCCATCATTACCGAACCCCACTACTATCTTGCCGCTCTCGGCGTTGAACCCAACAAGCATGGACAAGGTCTGGGTAGCGCCCTGCTGCGCCCAACCCTGGCGACGCTGGATTCACAAGGGCTGCCCGCCTACCTGGACACCCATAACGAAAACAATGTCTCGCTTTACCGACGCTTCGGTTTCGAGATTGTTCACCATGGTTATTTGCCTGGCGGCTCCGTCATGCACTGGGCCATGTTGCGGCTGCCCCGATAAGAAATTTCCCCGGGCCGATCCCCGGAACCGGTGCCAACCTCAACGGGCACTACGCCGGTTCATAATTCGTCGAAATGATGAATGATGCGATCAGCAAGATGGCCATGCAGATTGCGACCGTCACCGTTGTAATACACACCCACCATGCCCGCGTTTCTGGCAGCCAACAGGTCGTATTTAAAATCCCCGACATAAGCGAGTGTGGCGGGGGCCATTTGCCAGTCTGCAGCGATGGACAGCAAACCCTCTGGCGCCGGTTTGGGGGGCGCGTCTTCCCGGGCCAGCCAATGGCTGATCGGGATGCCCAACCGTTCGATAGTCAGCGCGGTAATTTCCCGGGCGTTGCGGGTCAGGATGGCGGTGGGAATACCGTTGGCGGCGAGCCGCTCCAGGCAGGCTTTTGCCCCAGGCATCCAGCGGGCCTTCATGGCCCCATTGCGTTCGTGGCGCAGCACCACCTCGCGGGCCGCGGGCTGCCGATCCCGCGGCAGGGTATCGATAAATTCCAGCACGCCGATCCCTTCCGGGCAGTCCAGTTCATGGCGAATCAACGTGAAATCCAGACGGGAGTCCACCAGGGTGCCATCCATATCGAAAATGATGCCAGCGTAATCCGTGTTGGCGATCTGCATTTCGGTCATTCCTTCATTTATAAGCAGGCTTGGCTGTGTGACGCCGCCCATACACAATTGTCACAAACTGGGTAATACTGACGACGACCAACCATCAGGGAGAGATAACAATGAAACGTCTACAACAACTTATTGCAGCTGTCGCGCTGTGCTCACTGGCGCCATTATCTACCGCTGGCGTGTACATCGGTGCAGGCCTATATAACACCGCCGTTGATGAAGAAGTCGAAAACGTCAAATTCGATGACGACAATACCACGGGAGGCCTGTTCCTTGGGTGGCGTCCTATCGAGTTGGTCGGCGTAGAAGTCGGATATTATGATTTCGGTGAAATCGAAGGTGAATACAACACCAAGGTCGAAGGCGGAGCCGTGACATTTGCAGGCCTGCTCAGCTTTGAACTCGGGCCTGTAGGGCTGTATGGCAAAGGCGGGATCGCCAATACCGATTTTGATGTAAAGCACCCTCTGGGCGATGATGATGATTCATCAACAGATGCATTCGGCGGGCTGGGTGCAACCGTTGATATCATGGACAAACTGTACGTTTACGCGGAATACATGCGTTTTGATAACGAGCTGAACGTGGACATGTTCGGTGCCGGACTGCGCTTCCAGTTCTAGCAAAACACCTACCATGCTCAGCCGTTCCTTCGGCCGCCCCCTCTTCGCCTGATGGTGAAGAGGGGGAACTCAGGCTTACAGTGCCGCAAGCGCCGCGCCAACCTGCCAAACCGCCACACTGCCTGACACTTACCTGTCGATGTAACGCAGGTCAGTCGAGCTTGCCGGGCGACGCCCCTTCCAGCCCTCCCCCCTTCCGGTCATGACAGCATCATGATGAATAGAGAATCTTGAACGAATTGAACACGACGCTGGTCTGTTAACCGGCTGACTGAATGCACTGCACTATTGACCTCAAGTCTGGTTGAGGATTTAGGGTCGCTATGACCTTTTGCGTTTGCAGGACCTGGAGAGACCATGACCCCCGTTGAAAAACCCGCCACCCGCCGTGAATGGCTGGGACTGGCTGTGCTGATGTTACCCACCGTGTTGCTGGCACTGGACATGACGGTTCTGCATCTGGCTGCCCCGCACCTGAGTGCCGACCTTCAGCCCACCAGCGCGGAATTGCTGTGGATACTGGATATCTACGGTTTCATGATTGCCGGCTTTCTGGTGACCATGGGCACCCTGGGTGACCGCATTGGCCGCCGCAAGCTGCTGTTGGCCGGGGCCACCGCATTTGGGGCAGCTTCCGCACTGGCCGCCTTTGCCAGCACGGCCGAAATGCTGATTGCCAGCCGTGCGGTACTGGGCATTGCGGGCGCCACCCTTATGCCATCAACCCTGTCGCTATTGCGTAATATGTTTCAGGTGGAGCAGGAGCGGACGCTGGCGATTACCGTGTGGATGACCGGCTTCATAGTCGGCAGTGCCATCGGCCCTCTGGTGGGCGGCGCCCTGCTGGAATATTTCTGGTGGGGCTCGGTATTCCTGCTTGGGGTGCCCGTGATGCTGTTACTGCTGATTTGCGGCCCCGTGCTGTTGCCAGAGTTTCGTGATGATGAGGCTGGACGGCAGGACTGGACCAGTGCCCTGCTGTCCGTGGCGATGGTGTTGGCCGTGATCTACGGCCTCAAGGACATGGCTCGCAATGGCATCACTGTGCTCCCGCTGCTCGCCATTGCACTCGGCCTAATTATTGGCATGGCCTTTACCCGCCGCCAACGACGGCTGGCAGAACCCATGCTGGATATGACTCTGTTCGCCAACCGGATGTTCAGCACTTCGGTCGGCGCCATGATGCTGACCATCCTGGCACTCTCGGGTGCCTGGCTGATGGTGTTTCAGTATCTGCAAGGGGTCCTGGATCTGTCGCCGTTGCAGTCCGGCCTGGTCATGCTGCCACCGGCGGTGGTGCAGACAGTGGCGTCCTTGCTGATCCCCCGCCTGGTGGGGCGCATCTCACGGCAAAAGCTGGTCAGTCTCGGCTTGCTGATGGCCGCCTTCGGGCTAGTCCTGCTGCTGCCGGTTGAGGATCCGTCAGATATACCGATTTTGATTGCCGGCATGACGATCATGGGCATCGGGGTGATGCCGATGATGATTCTCGGCACCGACATGGTGGTGAGTGCCGCGCCGCCGCGCAAGGCCGGCGCGGCATCGGCAACCTCGGAAACCGCCACGGAACTTGGCATGGCTCTGGGAATCGCGGTGATTGGCAGTATCGGTGCTGCGGTGTACCGCACACATATGCGCGTTTCCATGCCTGCAGACCTGCCCGATACCCTGTCACTGGCGGCCATGGATACGCTTGGCGGAGCCCTGGGGGCCGCCGCCCAGCTACCGGGTGAGACCGGGCAAGCACTGATGAGCGCGGCCAAAACGGCATTCAACCTGGCATTGCATACCAATGCGGCCATTGGTGCGGTGATTCTTGCCGGGACTGCGGCATTGGTGGCGATCCTGTTGCGAAACAGCGCACCGCCTGCGGATGATGAAGGCCACCGGGAACGGGCTGCCGAGTCAACAGCGCCTCAGCACGGCGCCATCCCTGGCGCGGTAACCGCCCCCGAAGCACACGGATAGGTGATGCGATGATTAGCGATGGCGGCGTCCTTCAGTGAAGGCGCCGCCTGTGACGACACCGGGCAAACAGGCTAGGGGCTGTCACTGATTTGCCGATCGATGAGCACCCTGTGCGGCGTATGGCTGTGCTGGTCCGGGCCAAAGGCTGCCACCAGGGTGAGGCCGGGGTTGAGTCGTACCCGCTGACGAATACGGCGCTGGCTTTCGCCATTTTGATAGCTGATATCCAGGTCAAACGCGTCTTGCCCCAGGCGTTCGATCACCAACCGATAACCCTCCTCATTGGCCTGCCAGCGCTGCTGGCCCTGGTCATACAGGGAGATCAGCCAGTCTTGCCCCTCTGCCCCGGTTTCTGTGGTGACGCGTACTCCACTCACGGGAATCTGGTGGCGCTGCCAAACCAGGGTATGAAACGCCACAGCCAGTACCACCAACAGCACAATGGCGGAAATCCACAAGCGCCACTTCATCATTTTATCCATGTGAGATTCCGTGCTTTCCCATGCATCTTCATACCATGATTGGCCTATTGTTTCTTTTGCGTATCCGACTGTCACAGTGACCTTGTAATTCTGCCAAATCGAGCGCTAAGTGGAAGAGGACCACGAAGAAAGCGGCAAGGGAGTGAGATAACAATGAAAATGCACATCATGCCGGTTCGCCGGAACCTCAAGTTCCATGTGCCCGACGAGCAGGTGCTCAACTGGCACAACTGGGGCCCCGCGGTCACCCAGTTCTTCAATACGCTGTCGCTGTTTTTCCCTGAGGGAGAGCGGTTCTTTATCAATAGCGTTCGCAAATACCGTGACCGGATCGACGACCCGGAATTGCAGCAAGCCGTGCGTCATTTTATTGGCCAGGAAGCCATGCACGGGCGCGAGCATGAAGACTACAACCAGAAGATGGTGGAAGCCGGGTTACCGGTGGACACTCAGGAGCTGATCGTCACCAAGTTGCTGGATGCGGTGAGCCGTTATCTGCCGGATTCCATGCAACTGGCAGCGACCGTGGCCCTGGAGCATCTCACCGCCATTCTTGCTGATGTACTGTTGCGCGAGCCAGACTTGATCGACGGCTCAGACCCGGCTTACCAGAAGCTTTGGCACTGGCATGCGCTGGAAGAAACCGAACACAAGGCGGTCGCGTTTGATGTGTTTGAGACGGTGTTTGGCCGTGGCCTGAAGGCCTGGCTGTTACGCTCCAGCGCACTGGTGCTGGCCACCACCATTTTCTTTGCCCTGTTTTATCCGTTCTACCTGATCAATACCTGGAAAGTTGGCCAGCTGTTCAACCTCAAGGGCTGGTGGCAATCCTTCCGGTTCCAGTGGCTGTCACCTGGGGGCCTGCGCCGGGTGATCCTTCCCTGGCTGGACTGGTTCAAGCCGGGCTTCCACCCCTGGGACCATGACAACCGCGAATACCTGGCCGAGATGGATCAGCTGATCGGCGATGTGGAAGGCTACCAAAAGGATCAGGCCGCCTGAGCCCGTGCATGGCTCCCTTGCCTTGGCAGGGAGCCATGTTAGCGGCCCGGGTCAGCGCTTCACCTCGACCCACTGCCCTTTGCTTCTCGCCTGATAGCGGCCGTCGTACATGGCTTCCGCTGTCCAGGCCGGCAGGTAGAAACGCCCGGCGAAGGTAGCATTGAGGTTCACTGACAGAGACAGTGCATTCTTGCTGCCCGGCGCCAAATCGAAGTAATGCATGACGCGGTCGTCGCGCACATCCTGATAGGTCACCTTTTCCTGATTCCCCCCTTCGCTGGCACTGCCATCCAGACGACTGCTGGTGATCTGCCAGCCTGACGGCAGGATCTGGGTCAGGGCCACGTTATCGAGGGTGCGCTGGGTGATGTTGGTCACGGTAATCCGGGCGGTGAAATCCTGCCCCTGGGTCAGGCTGGAAGGATTCACCGATTGACCATTGGCTGTGAACTGCACGGCCAGTCGCAACCCTTCACTCACCGCCTGCTCGTTACCGGGCTCTGGCGTGCCGCGTTGGCTGAGGGTGACAAACAGTTTGCGATCACTGTCGTTACGCACGGTCAGCCCCTCGCCCCCGGCCTGCAATGTCTGGCGCGTTACCGGCGAGGTGGCGGCCACTTCCTGCCAGCCCTGCTTGCCTTCCTTGACGGCATACTGGTAGCCCTTCGCCTCCCCCTGAGCGCCGGCATAACGGGCCATGGCCATCAGCGCCCACGCGGTGCTCTGGGTACTCAGCCAGTCGTCACCCGCCAGTTGATCGGCAATATTGCGCGCCAGTGTCCAGGCATGCTGGGCATCGCCCTGGGCCTGGCTGACCGTCAGGCGAATGGCATCGTCACGCAGCAGCGAACCATAGCTGTAGCGGGCACCATCGTTGTCCAGCCCGGTGGCTTTCAGGGTGGTCAGCTCGGCCGCCACATCAGTCAGGCCCATCTGCTGATAAGCCGCCGCCAGCAACCAGCGCCCGGTGTGATAACTGCTGCTGCGGCGATAGTCCTGCTCGGCCATCTGCAGTCGTTCACGCAGGCGGTTCATGACACCAACCTGGGGACTACCGGACAGGGCCAGGGTGTACTGACGATAGGCTTCCGCACTCCATTCCCAGGGACGATCCCCCAACTGCTGGCTGCGCCGAATCTGGTAACGCTGCCAGTTATCGAGCATCTCTGCCGGCACCGCATACCCGAGACGGCGCGCTTCCAGCAGGAAGTGCCCGGCGTAGGTGGTGCCCCAGTCATCGGCATTGGCCAGGCCCGGCCAGTAGCTGAACCCACCGCCGTGCATCTGGAAGGTCTGCAAGCGCTCGACGGCGGCGCGGATGTTGTTTTCGATATCCTGCTGCTGGCTGTCATCCAGCGACATCAGTTGCGGCAGATACAGTTGCGGCAACGCCGCCGAGGTCGTCTGCTCGATGCAACCGTGGGGATAGCGCAGCAGGTAATCCAGACGCCGCTCCAGCCCCATTGCCGGCAGGCTGCTCACGGCCAGCGAGGCGCTGTTGGTGCCGGGCAGCCCGTGAGGGGCGGTTTCCAGCGCCCAGGTCTGGCCTTTCTCAAGGACCTTGAAGGTATCGCGTGTGGTCGGCGGATTGGCAGCGCGTACCGGCAGGTTCAAGGTTTCGCGGGCCTCGTGCTTGCCCCCTTTTGCCGTGACGGTAATCTCGCCAATCCCTGTCTGCTTCCTGGCCGTGACCCGCAGCATGGCAATTTGATCCGACGGCCCGGTAAAGGTGAGTTCGGTGCTGGCCTTGTCCAGCGAGAACAGGCGCTCATCGGCCTCCACGCTCAGCGTGACCTTGTTAAGGCTGTCATCAGTCACAAATACGGTTACCGGCAGATCCACACTCTCACCCGGACCCAGCACCCGCGGCAGGCTGGTGAGCAGGGTCAGCGGCTGGGTCACGGTAATGTCCTTGTCCGCCTTGCCGTAGGCGCCGTTGTCACCGGCCACCACCATCACCCGCACCTGCCCCATATAGGGCGGCAGGGTAATCTCGTGCTGGGCAGTCTCACCCGCTTCCAGCGAGAACGGCCCCAGGAACGACACCACCGGCGGGAAACGGCGACGCTGTTTGTCGCGGCCATCGTCACTACCATCGGAGCCCCCGAGGGCGAGCAGCTGATCCAGCTCGGCCCCATAGGCACCTACCACCATGTCGAACAAATCCCAGGTCAGCACACCCAGCGCCTCGCGCTGGTAAAACGCCTTGTGGGGATCCGGGGTCTGGAAGTTGGTGAGTCCGAGCAGGCCTTCATCCACCAGCGCCAGGGTGTAGGTCATGGCTTTGCCCTGTGTTTCGCTGACTTCGATACGGAAGGTTTGCTCCGGTTTGACCTTGTCCGGGGCGTTGATCTGCGGTTCCAGGCGGGTGGCCGGATCGTCCACCAGCAGCGGCACGATGCCGTACAGCCGAATTGGGCGGTCATTGTCTCGCTGGTGTGGCTGCAGCAACGCCACATGCACATAGACATTGGGCGCCATCTCGCCAGTAATCGGGATGTCCAGGGTCTGGGCCTCGCCACTGGCGGCCAGCCAATACTGGTCGATCACCCGGGAGCCGGTTTCCAGCGTCACCAGCAGTCGTCCATTGGCCACTGCGGGCAATTCAATGCGGGCGGTGTCGCCGGTCTGGTAGCGGTCCTTGTCGGCGCCCAGGCTGAGCCGGGTAGCCGCATCCTGATTGTCGCTGGCGCGGTCCCAGCTCCATCCCAGGTACACCGTCTGCGAGGCGCAATGCTCGCTGACGGTATCGCACACCCGAATCAGGTGACGCCCCCACTCGTAATCTTCACCGTTCAGGGTCCACTGGGCACGGCCGTCGGCGTCGGTCGTCAGCTGCGCCTCGGACACCACCTTGGTGTGCGGGTCACTCATAAAGTGCGTGAGGTTCTCGCCGGAACGGTCCCACCACCAGCGCCAGTCAATTTCGTACACGGTGATCTGCAGGGGCCGACCGGCGAGGGGTTTGCCATCGCTGTCCACGCTGATCAGGTCGATACCGTGCTGCTTGTCGCGGGCCAGCGAGTTACCCCAGCCGCTGCCCTGCGGGATACGCAGCCCCGCCCATTGCGCATAGGGGTACACCGGCACGCTACGAATTTGGGTGCTGTAATCGCCGCTGTTTTCAAACACCCGGGTGGTCAGGGTGGCCCGCAACATGCCGGGGGGCAAATCCACCGGCACGGTCAACGGGAAAGTGGCTTTGCCCTGGGCATCCACGCTGGCCTCGAAAGCCGTGAATGGCTCACTGCCCAATGCCCGGGTGCGATCATCAAACTGGTAGGCATCCAGGCCGGCAAAACGGGTGGCTTTCGGCGTCACCCGAACCTTCACATCAGCCTTCAGGTTGGCCGCAGTGGCACCATTGAGCCACTGACTGAACAGGGTCACCGGCGTGGCCTCGTTGGCGGGCACTTTTTCCGGCAGGTCCAGCTCGATCTTCAGACGATTGGGTTTGATGGCCTCAACCCGCAACGGGGTATCGAAATAACGCTGGCCCAACCGGGCGACAGCCCGCCAGTTACCGGTCGGAGCGGACTCCTGGGTGCTGAGGGTGAAGGCATAAAAACCGTTGAGCGGAGACTCCAGGGTGTAGCTGTTGACCTTGTTGCCGCGCGGATCGAACCAGTCCAGGGTCAGGGGGTGATCTTCCGGGATACGGTCTTCGGGGTCCTGCAACACAAAGGTCAGGTGAATGTCGTCCCCGGGGCGCCATACATCCCGCTCGCCGTAAAAGAACCCTTTCAGGCCATCGTGCACGCGCTCGCCGCCCGTGTTGAACTGATTGGTGGGTAACGCCCGGTTGCGGGCCAGTTTCAGAAAACCGGTGTCGCGATCCTTGACGGCTTTCAGGTAGAACGGCGTGCCTTCAACCTTGATGGCGACCATGCCTTCAGCGTCCGTCAGGCCCATGCCGATCTGCTGCTGTTGATAGTTATAGACCTTGACCACCACGTCTTCCGCCGGGGCATTGGCATCCAGCGACGTCGCCACCACATGGAGGTCATCGCCCTGCCCCTGCTTGGCGATCAGCCCCAGGTTGGACGCCAGAAACGCCCGGGTACTGCTGGCCAGATCGTTGTAGCGGTAGTAGCTGTCGGAGCAGGGATTGTCCTGTTCATACCAGCTCAGGTAACCGGCATCGCGGTAGTAACGGCTGACATCCACCTGATCGTGATCCTGGCCGGGGCCTTCATAGTTGTCCGGCAGGCTGGTTTTTCGGCTCAGGGCTCCTTCCGGGCAGCTGTAGCGAATGTCGTCGCCATCAATGGTGAGGGTTAAATGCAGCAAACCGTTGGGATGGCTGGCCATCAGCTCGGTGAGATCGAGCTGGTAACGCTGCCAGCCCTCATCTGCCGCCGGCAGCGGGATGGATTTCTGCCACAGATAACGACCGGCACGAGTATCCATGTGCCCTTCGTCCAGCTCGCTGCCCTGCAGGTACTGGCCAATGTTGTCATCGAATACGCGGAACGCCTGTACCTTAACGCTGTTAACACCCGCGGCTTCGAACGGCACGCTGAGAACCTTGCCATTGGGCAGAATGGTGCCCTTGCCGACAAAGCGAACGCCGGGGCGGGTCATCATCAGGGTCAGGGTCTTTTCCAGTTTCTTGCCGAGCCGGGCCTGCTTGGCAGAACGGACTCCCGCCTCGACCACCAGTTTCACCGCCTCGTTGCTGTCGTCTTTCGGGTAGACCCGCAGCCGGCTGCCATCCACTTCCGTGCGCGGCTTGAGGTCACCATCCAGGGTGACCAGCCCCATCAGATTCTGGGTACCTTGCAGCGGCTCGGAGAAATTCACTTCCACATGGGGCTGCGGATAATTCACTGCCCGCACATTGGTGACGGCGAAAGCGGCGATGGCCGGCACCCCATAATGGCGCTCGCCGCTGTTGTTCAGTCCCAGGGGCTCGCCGTCCCAGCTGAGCGTCAGGCGGCCTTCGCTATCGCCCCGAACCACCTCACTGACGGTGAAATCATGGCGTAGCCCCGCGGCATCATGCTGCCAGCGGATCACCGGTGAGGCGCCCTCAAGGCGGGCACGCAACACTGCCTCCACCGTGGCGGCCTCGGCCACATCACGGGTTTCCAGGCTGCCGCTGAGCACCATGGTATCGCCCTGTTCTGCTGGCAGCAGGGATTGCACCGTCAGGGTCATCTGCTGGCGCATCACCTGCAGCGGCAATTCGGCCACGGGCAGCTTGTCATCGACCCCCTCGAGCCCCTGGGCGAATAGCAGCAAGGTCACCGATTCGCCACTGGCAAAGGGCTCTTGCGGCTGCACGGACAAGGTATCCGGGCTCGTCGCCACCACGGTCACCGGTTTCTGCGACGCCAGCCGGGCGACGCCAGAGACGGGCTTGCCGAGTTGTTGCTGGCCGAAAACCGGATGGCTGAAACGGACGACGATGGCACTGCGGGCACTGATCAGGCCGGAAGGCACCGCCGCCAGATGGGCCTGCCAGCGATCATCCAGTGACGCAGTAGACTCAGCTTCGGCCGGCTTGGTGGCTAGCGCATCCGGCCGGGTATCGGAAAGGGAGTCACCGTTTCCATCGTTGTTATCACAGGCGACAAGGGTCAGTACCAGGCCAAGCAAGAGCAGCCGGCTGACAATGGCAAACGGTGACGACATGAATCCTTTCCCTCTGGTCGGTAAGTGGGTCAAACATAGCATAGGCCCGCCACAAAAATGTGTTGGCTCCTAATGAGATAAGACGGACAGCAGGCAGAATCGAAAACCGAATGATATGCACCAAAATGGAACCAAAGTGCAAATATTGACCATTAGAGCCACGCAAAAAGTCTGCAAAGCGAATGCTTGCGCGAACAAGTGTCCACATAATGTGCCTGTCGATGAGGTCCCATCCATCGATGGCGGAGTTCTGCTCCGTGATAGCTCTCCCGAGCCAAACTATTATCGGCGCCCTTTGGGCGCCGTTTTTTTTGGTTCGTCACAGACTTGAGGGAAGATTGCGTGGTCTGGTCGGACGTCAGACGTCTGACTAACCTTAATCCTCGATGAACCTTTTTCCGGGTCGGGATCGCTTGCAGGCAGGTGTTGCAAGGCAACGTAGCCCCCCCGCCGCATCCGCAAAAGAACTGACGTCAAAACACCCGTCGTTCAGTGCAGCATGAAAGTGATGTATTCCAGCTCGCCCATCTTGCGATTCACCAGCCACAGCCCCAGCAGCACGCACACCGCCAGCGCCAGCAGAAAGCCAAAGCCGAAGAACTGCGGCCCCAGATAAAGGCTGATACCGGTAAAGAGAATGTTCAGGACCATGAACAAGCCGGTGAGAAGCACCAGCATGCGCCGTTGATCCAGGTAACAGAACACATTGATGATCGCCAGGAACACGACCTGCAGAGCCGTGGCGATCAACTGAACTTTCAACAACGGCAGGTAAAGGTCGGAAATTCCCAGCGCGGCGAAGATCTGTGCGCCCGTGACCATCAATAACAATGCGGAAATCGCCTGGATCTTGAGAATCTGGAAAATACCCTGGCGAATGACGAACACCATCTGGTTGCGCTGCTCCTCGATATAGGCCAGCGAACCGCCCTCGCGTACCGCATCGTAGAAGTTGCTGTAGTGCTCCACAAAATCGGTTTCCATGCGCACCAGAAACACCGCCATACCGGGAATCAGCGACAGGTAGGAAAGAAACACCGGAATATCGTAAATCAATGAGGCCCGTAACGGCCCGATCACGTCACTGCCCGTACCGGAATAGAACCAGAACATGGCCTTGTCCGCCCAGACGCCCGCATTGTAGAAAAAGCCCACCAGCATCAGCGACGGATAGAGGTACTTGCCGGAAAACATGTCGAAAGACACAATCGTCAGCGCCGGGTACCCACGAATGATCAACACCAGCATGCCGCCAAGCAGGGTGACCTGCCCCAGCAAAAACCCCAGCAGCAACCCTTCCAGATCCATAAACCGTAACAACAGGGCTGCCAGAACGGTGACCGTGTAACCCAGGGCATACAGCCACAGGATTGCCTTGTACTGTTTCATGCCAGACAGAAATACCGTGGCAATCCAGATGTTGCTCAGCACCACAAAACTGGCGACCAACAGCACCCGGAAAAGAATACTCTGCGCCGGGAACAAAAACAGGGCGATCAGCAACGACAGACAACCGGCGATCAGGGTGACCAGCACCGTCACCCCGCCAAAATTCGGCAGGATGAGATCTTCGCGCTGCTCAAAGGAACGGTCGGCACAAAAACGGGTGAACGCCAACTGCACAATCCCTGTCAGCACCAGACTGCCTGCGATCAGATAAGTCACCGTCACCTGAAACTGGGTGACCGCCAGATCTGGCACCACCATGCCAAGGCTGAAAATACCGATAATCAGGATGCCGATAATCGACAACACCCACGGGCCAGAGCTGATCACACCGGCATAGGCATAGGCCCGGATCAGCCCAAGCAGGGTGTCCTTGCGCAGCAGTTTGCGAAGTTCAAACCCGATACCGGCCATTAATGCTCCCCTGCCTGTGCTGCGCTGCTGTCAGCATCGCCCATCAGGCTTTGGTACAGCTCGCGGTACGCGCCGAACATCATCTCCTGAGTGTAAAGGGCTTCCACCCGGCGAATTCCTGCCTGCTGGGCCCGATACCATTCGTCGTCATCAGAGAGCAGGCGCGCGACGGCCTTGCCCAGGGCTTCCGGGTCCGCAATACCGACCACATCGCCGGCCTTGCCGAAGGCCTCGTCTTCCGGCCCCAATCCTTCGATCAACTGACGGCAGGAGCCCACATCGGTGGACACCGTGGGGACCCCGGCCGCAAACCCCTCCAGAATCACCAGCGGCAACGCTTCACTGATGGAGCTCAGCACCATGACGCCCACTTTCGGCAACAACTCATCAATCTTCTGGAAGCCCAGAAACTTGACGTTTTTTTCCAGCCCAAGGCTGGCCACCAACCCGTGACATTCTTTGGCGTAATCCTTGTCTTCATCTTCCGGGCCAGCAATCCAGCCTTCCGCATCAGGAATCTCATTGACCAGGGTTCGCATGGCCCGCAGGAACGTTTTCACGTCCTTGATCGGCACCACCCGGCCCAGCAGGCAAGCCGTTTTCGGCACACCCGGGCCTCTGGCCGCTCGCACTTTCTGCATGCGTGGCAGGTCGATACCGTTGGGGATATTCATGGTGCGCGCTTCCGGTGCGCCGTCACTGACCTGGCGCTCGCGGTTACGCTCGTAAAGCGCGACGATTCTGTCCGACGCCAGGTAGCATTCTCGCCCCAGCTCGGTGAAAAAATTCACCCACTTCTCGCGAAAATAGGCCATTTCCGCGTTGTTCTTTTCCACCAGCCCACGGTTGTCACTGATCCATTCGCTTTGAAACAGATCAATCTTGCGCTCTTTGGTGTAAATGCCGTGCTCGGACAACAGCAACGGCTTGCCGGTGCGACGCTTTAGCATGGCACCGAGAAACCCGGCATAGCCTGTGGAGATGGTGTGATACATCTTCGCCGGAATCAGATTATCGGCAATGTCATTGAGCACCCAAATGGGGGCGTGCATGATGCGCACGGTCCAGAAATAGTCCACAAAGGACGGGTCACGGCTGTAATCACGGTACGCCTGGGAAATATAGTCCCAGCTTGCCCGGCTATGCAGAAACGACTCTTCGGAGTAGATTTCTCCGTCGCCAAGATGATTGACAATTTTTTCAAATAATTTTGCCTTTTTCTGGTTGTCTGCCCCGCTTTTGATGAGCTCGTGAAAGGTACAGACATCCTTGTAGGCTTTGGCATTTCCATTGGAGGGCTTTTTTTCCACACCTCGTTTGAAATTGTGCAGGTAGTGCACTTCCAGATGCACCACGTTGTCCGGCAACTCGTACTTCATCTCACCGTAGTCTTCCGGACGACTGCCAACAAAACAGCAGGCAAAGGTGTACTCCGGGAACCCTCGAATGATCTGGTTCACCCAGCTCGACACCCCACCACTCACATAGGGGAAGGTGCCTTCCAGCAACAGACAGATATCCGCCTTGTCAGCGGTGGGCAATCCCATTTCGTCTCCAGAATTCCACAGATTTATTGAGGTTGGTGAACTGGCTGTCATCCGTGATTTCGGCCATCAGCCGACGCACCATGATCAGCTGGCGCCGATTCAGGGCGATCTCCGCCAGCCATGGGTTGACCTGATTGGCCGACAGCCCCAGGCGCCGGGAAAACACCAGCGATTGCTGGGCATCACCGTACTCCTGACGAGCCAGCTGTATCCGACCGCGCAGCAGCCATAACCCGGCATCCTGGGGCGCTTCCATTAATGCCATGTCGGCATAAAAAGCGGCCTTTTCCAGGGTCAGGCTGCGAATATCCCCACGCACCAGATCCTGATAATTAAGTTCCCAGTACAATTCTGACAGTCGCCGGGCCAGCCGGTATCGGCGGGACTCTTTTGCCCGTTCCAGCATTTGCATGGCGCGCTCGATATCCCGGGTAATCACCTTTTCTTTCTGATCAAGAATCCCGTAAGAGAGCAACCGAACATCCTCGAAACGATCGCCGAGGGATTCTCGCAATACCCTGCCCGTGACCTTCGCCGGCATATCCTTGAGCACCAGCATGCCCTGAACGCGCAATGCATCCGGGGCCTCATTGCTGGACAACAATTGCTTCAGGTCAATCTGTCGAAACCCACTGCCAGCCGAGGCCTGCACAGGGGTGAAGTAAGGTTGCTCGACAATGCCAAAACCGTGCTGCCGAAAATTCGTCGGCAGCCAGATCCCCAGTGCCACCCCTCCCAACAAGGTCAACAGACCGATCGCTGGAATAAAAAATGCGAAGCCAAAGATCAATAGCCAGGACAGCAGCTTGGGAGTCCTGAAGCGCGCCGGCAGCACGCCCCACGCCACCACCGTCATCAAGGCCGATGCCAGTCCATGGGAAACCAGATACAGCAGGAAAATGCCCAGCGAGGCTTCCTTGCTGAGCAAAAGCAGCAGAGAGCCCAGCTCTGCGCTGACGGCATAGATCAGCAGCTTCAGGCTAGACACCTGCGGCTCCCAGCAACTCGGCCACCTGTTCTTCCGGGTCTCGTCCGTCCAGATGGCGGTAAAAGAACTGCACGCCCGCCTGACGCAGGCTCATAAAGGCAAACTCATCCTGTAGCCAGCTGTCTGTGCGCAGGACAAAACCTTCCAGCCCCGATTCCCCGGTCATGGGCATCATGATCATCAGCACGTTGTCGTTCAGCCACCAGGCCAGATCCAGACTGCGCAGACCACGCGCCAGCGCATCCAGGATCAACCCGGCCTGCTCACTGTCATCGGCCACAAACAGGGTCAAGGCGGTTTCGACCCGCACGTCGGTTCGCAGACGGGTCAGCGCGACCAGCTCACTGGCCATGCGGAAGGGCAATCCGGGCCAGCGCGACAGCATACTCTGGGTTTCCGGGCCGCTGTGCACCACGTCAGCATAGAAGTTCATCAATACCGATAGCAGTTGCAGGTTTTCATAGTTGATGGACAGGAATGGCAGACGTTCGACCACCAACACACCGATGGTCTGCCCGGCGCTGGTGATAATGGGCGAGGCGACCAGGTAAATGCCATGGTAGTGATCATCATGCTCTGCCTGCTGAACGTGGGCGAGCAACTGATTGTCCAGAGCATGTTCGAGTAGCGCATTGGTTCGCTCAAGCGGTTTGTTCTCGCCCAGTGCGGCGGCGGGCTTGTCCTGCACGACGCCATGGATAACCGGGTAAATGGCTGCCCGTTGCAGCTGGCAATATTCCGCCAACAAGCCCACCAGATCATCAGCGGCGGGCAGGGTAATGTCCCGGCTTTCATCGAGAATCAGGTCGCGTAGCCGGGTGAGAGCATCCCGTACGGTGTAGGGTTTGATCAGCAAGTTTTCTTCAAGGCGATCGTGGGAGAGGCGCAGTAACACATAGCGCTGGGTGAGATTCTGCAAACGCTCGAGCGCATAGCTTGCGGCGCTGTCGGCACGCAACAACCGGACTCGCCAGAGATCGGCAAATTCACCGGCAATCAGGGTGATGATAAAGCCACCAAGCATGGTGCTTTCAGGAAAGTCATGACCAATATAGAAACCGAGAAAATGCAGAATGAACCAGCAGCCGATCAGGCACAGCATCGCCAGCACACCGACCAGACTCCCGTAGCGAAGCGCCAATAACAAGGGCACCAGTAACACCCACCGAAAGGTGTCAATCAGCGTCAGGGGATCCTCTGTCCGTAACCACAGGCCAAGCCCGACTGCTGCCGCCGTCAGCAACAGCGTCTCGAAGACCGCCCAGGCGCCGCCTTTCATGGGGGCCAATAGGGCAGACAGCTTTCCGTTGCCGATCCGCTCCAGCATCAGTCGATTACCGGTTTCAGTAATTTATCAATGACCTTTTGCCCTGTTTCACTCAGGGAATCCCTTGCCCAGCCAGCACGAGAGCCCGTGCCGCTGTACACGATCTCACCGGATGGCAGTTCGCGAATTTCCAGCATGACACCCACTGCAGGTTCACCATCCACACCGGTCTTGTAGCGCCATTCGTGAACCACACCACTGACGACATAAGTCGCATCCTGGGTGCTGACCCACTGGGTCATTTTCTGTCGGCTTGCAGGCGACGAGGCTTCAAACAGCACACCGTCATTTTCCGTGTCCGGGTAGGCCTCCACTCTCTCTACACCATGACGGTAAAGAACGGACTCCACAATGGCTGCCGCTCGCAAGCCCGCCTGGGGGGTCGCGGTGCGGTTCACCAGCGGCAGCACCAACCAGGTGCCCTGCCCGGACACACTCACATCCTGGCTACTACGCACGTGAGTGCAGCCCGCCAGCGCGACGATCAGCAACACGCTTATCAGTAATCTCATGGCAACTCTCCTAGTAATAGATCCTGTATTCAAAAGCCGCTCGGTAGCTATCTTCACCGCTACCCCCGGTATTCAATTGCTGTTCCAGATACAATTTCCAGCCATCACGACCGATGAACGGCCCCTCTACCCCCGCCCGGCCCGTAAAGCCGTCACCGGACAAGCTGTTGTGGCTATAGCCCAGTTCAGCCCAACCCTGCAGCCGGTGCGGCCGCAGATGCACATCGGGCATCCCGAGCAGCAGAGACAGCTCTGTCTCGTGATAACCCTCCGGGATAGCAACCGCCGATTGCCCTGGCGGCAACAGAGCTTGCACTTCGTCCATACTTTCCCGCTTTTCACTGAAATCGGCACGGGTATGACGAACTTTCAGCCCTGGGGAAAAACGCGACAGCCAGGGGCGCCAGGTACTCTGCATATTCAGGATAGTACCGCTGCCAAGGGTTTCGCCATCCAGGTCGTGATAGGTGTAATCCGACAAATCGGCACTGTTCTGCCAGGTCGCCGACGGAGCCCAGGCCAGGCCGTAACGCAAACCGGTACGCGAGCCCCCCAGCAACAATAATGACGATTCATCCGCCGGCATTTGCCACTGATAGCCCAGAGTGCCGGACCAGTCTGTGTGCCAGGAGGCCCCCAATTCCAGCTCGGCCATGGTCTCGCTGTGATCCAGCAAGTCACGCTGCCCGACAAACAGCGACTGACGATATCGTTGCCGCTGATGGTTCCAGTAGAGCCCCGCACGGTGTTCCTGGTCATCCACCACCAGCAATTCTTCGTCGTTACTGGTGAAGTGCCGACGATCGAACTGAAACACCAACTCACTATGATCACTGACGGGTTGATACTGGGTGAACTGCCAGTCGAGCACGTCCAGGGCACCGAGCCTGCGGCGCTCCAGCCCCAGCCCGGTTGAACGCGCGGTAGGCAATAACAGGCTCTCCTGAAGCATCACCTCCCCCGCCAACTCCGGGGCACCTTCCTGCATGCGCATCAGGGTCGCTGCTGCACGCCGCTCCTCATCCAGTCTCATCTGAGTATCAAGTTGCTCACTGAGTGTCAGGCGGTTCCAGTATTGCTCCCGCACCTGTGCAACCTGGTCCTGATCATCCTGGAGCCCGGCATACGCAAGGGCAGAGCCCGCCTCTAACTGTCCATCCGCCTGCCATTTATGAAAATACCAGCTTTGCGCCAACTCCCGGCTATCCTGATAAAGCGACCATTGTGCAAGCCATTCAGCACGGGTTGAGTCAGACACATCCGGTGGCGAACCCGCCATGGCTTGCGCCCTCGCCAATGCGGCATCACCGCTTTCGAAGGTCTGGCTCAAGGTGAGCAACATGAACTGGTATTCTGTTTTTCGGTCGTCATCCACTGACTGCGGTAGATTGCGCCACAAGGAACGAAGCACAGGCCAGGCTTCGCCATGGCGCCCTGCGGTCATCAATGTTTGCGCGTAATTCCATTGTGTCAGCCAATCATGAGGCCGCTGTTTCAACATGGCACGCTGATAACGCAGGGCAGTCTCTGGATCGCCTAGCTCAAGGTAGGCCGCGGAAAATGCCGGCCAATAGCGACTGTCAGAGACTGCTTCGCTCTGCCAACGCTGGACACTGCGGCGCAGAACGGCTTCATCGGCAATGGCGATATTCAGCCAAAGCCAGTTGATTCTTGAGTCTCTGTCCCCTGGCGCCAGGTGCAGTGCGCGGCGCAAGGTATTCTTGGCTGCCTGATGCCTCTGGTTTCGCAACTCCAGCCCCGCAAGGAACCGCAAGAAAGCCGGATCTTGCTCAAGCGTTTTCCGCTGCTCGGGACTCAGCCGCCCAAGAAAAACTTCAATACCCCGATAGTCGCCCCGATCTTGCAAGGCGTAGAGCACCGCCACGGCCATGTTTGGGTCGTCCAGCTTTTCCCAGGCACGATCCATCAATGCTGTCATCTGGTCACGATCGAAATAACGCAGAAGATTGATGAACATGTAGAGATCAGGGATGGTGTCATCATCGTTCTCAACCAACGCGTTATAGCTGGCGATCGAAAGATCCCACTTGCCCTGCTCTGCAGACATCACGGCAAGATAGCGAGAGACCTCCGGATGGTAGTCCATTCGTTGTGCATCGGCTTGAAGACCGGACAGTGCACTCTCCCTTTCGCCCTGTAACCACAACAGCCTTGCCGTATCCAGCGCCATGGAAGGCTCCGGGCCAAATCGATCCATGTACTCACGGGCAAAACGGGCTGCCTGGAGGTCGTCTCCCATGTTGAGCGCCAATAGCTGCATTTCCCTGAGTGCAGCGCGACTGGGATAACGGCGATTCCACTCCTGCAGAAATCGAACACCTTCAGCGGGCTTACCGAGCAATTCATATTGACGGGCGATATCTTCAATCAGATCCGCATCGTAGGGGTGCTCACGCAACGATTTCTTGCGCGCCTCCATAATCAGCTCGTTGTTGTAGGTCGCCGGCGCCAGTTCCAGAACCGCATCCCAGGCCTGTGGCGAATCAGAGAGATGCGCCACCCGTTGCCAGGCGCGCAGTGAGGTGCTCATATCACCCTGCCAACGTGCCACCTGTGCCAACCGTTCAAGCCAGCGCACATCATCAGGGTGCCAATAAAGCGCATGGTTGATGACCTGTCTTGCGCGCACCAGATTGCCCGCACCGACGAACACCTGATAACTGCGGTCGTAATAATTTTCCACGTAGGGCTCAGGAGACTGGGCATGCACGACACCCACCAGTAATAGCCCTGCCGCAATCCCCCGTCTCATCGGCTCGCCTCTGCGCCGGGAAGATTCAGAAGAATTACCGCATAGCGTTGCGCACGGGTCATGTCACCACCGGACTGGGCAAGCAGCATCAGCCGATAGACCACCTCTTTATCATCAAGAAAACTGCGTTCGCGGCGCTCTGCGAGGGCCAGTGCCTGGCCGTGCAGCCCCCCTGCCACAAGCACGTCCATTGCGGACAGAAAATACGTCTTGCGCACATCATAATCGCCACGGGCATCCATAGCGCGAATATAGGATGTCGCCGCCGCCAGATAGTTGCCATGGGCCAATTGAACACGGGCGGCACGTTCATGCCATTGCGCTGGAGTATCCGATTGCACCGCAATACGGGCATAGGCGTTGGCCGCGGCCTCGGCCTGGTTGAGGGCCAATGCCATTTCCGCGAATTCCTCACGCTGCTCACGGGTCAAGGCTCCCCAATCCACAGCATTCAGACGCTCGACGGTTTCATACTCCAGCATGGTGCCGATACGGTCTCTGGGCGGTAACGCCATCAACCGGTAGAAATCTTTTAACAACCGCAACCAGGCCACATCGCCATCATGGAAATGACCATGCCCGGCAATCAGCGCAAGCTGATCTTCTGCCTCTCGAAAACGCCCAAGCAAAATCAATTCCCGGGCCATCAACAGGCGCAACTCATCATCGTTCGGCTTCGCCTTGAGCCAAGCCTGCATATAACTGAATGTCACCGCATCCAGTCGCGCATTACGCAACGTGGTAGACAAATCGCGCGGAAAAATCATCCAGCACACCACGGCAATCAAGAGCAGGAACGCCAGTAGTTCATGCAACCCCATCACCCGGAGGCGTTCACTGCGAACATTGTAGCCGTAGCTCAACGAGCCCATGCTTCGCACTCCGGTAGTAGTGGATGTTTCCTTCCCGGCGCACCGGACTAAGGATCTTGCCTGCGTGCCGCAGCGCGCAGCCTTTGGCATTGCCAATGGCAAATTCCAGAGCGGCATAACCGTGTAGTGAGAAGGTCAGTCCTGTCTCGGTTTGGGTAAAGTCCGTGAGTCTGGCATTCGCTTGCTGGAGGTAAGGCCGGGAGTTATTGCCTGATTCCCAGCTGGCATAACCGTCCTGTAAATGCAGGTAACGCCCGGGTTTGTCGACCCGGTAGCCGGCAACCCCTTCACTGCCATTCATATCCGGCAGTCCGATCCCCTCCGGTAAGCGCAGGGTCCGTAATTCACCGCCCCCCCTGACTAGCCAGCGGTCTCCTTCCCGTGCGATGGCCATCTGGTTGAAGTCCAGCACCTTGCGCACGTATTGCGATGCGAACAGGGGAAACAACGGCTGGTCTTGCGCCCACTGGTACACCTTTTTCAGCGACTCCAGAGACGCATTCTTGCTGGCAATATAGGTGTGGTAATAGATATCCACCGGCTTGAACCGGTAGGGTGATTCCGTCATTTCGAAGGTTTCGATCACTCGCTCAAAACCATAGAAAGGCCCGGTCCATCCATTGGTATAAATATTTTCGTTCTGGTTTGGCGCATAAACCTGGTATTCGTCGCCTTTGGGCAAGCCAATGCCCTTGATCAGAGTCCAGGTCGGGGCACTGCGAGTGATGGTGGTGTCACTGCCGTTCATGTTCAGCAGTCCATGTTCACGGGCTGCTGCCAGGGCTTCAGGGGTCGGAACCGTATCGCCGCTCCACAGTACCATGCGGGTTTTCTTCCCCGGCGGTAGCAGGTTTTTCTCGATGTAGTCAGCCGAGCCGGCCACCTCTCTCACCGGATCCATTTTGTAACCTGGCATGGGAAGACGAAGCTGCCCTTCCGGGCCATACAGTTCTCCCGGATTGTTTTGGGCGTCATACCAGAAGAACGGATGTGAGTAAGTGTGTGTCGCCGCTTCAACATGATCCAGCCGGAACATTTCCCGGGCGATCTGCTGCAGATCTGCGGCCTGGTTCGGGTACAGACCATCACTGGCGACCTCGCCTTCGATCACCGAGAGTGTGGTCGGCAGAGTGAACTTCTTCAGCACCTCTTCCAGCAACACACGAGCATCGGCCCGGCCCTGGTAATCACGCACTTCTGCCAGACTGGGAAAACCATCGCCGTCCATATGGGCAAAACCCAAGCGGCGACCGTTCTCGGTGGTCACATCCGGAATCGGCATGGCGGGCAATCGCAGGGCATCATGCAGGAAGGTCAGAGGATTGAGCATCCACCGGTCCAGCCCCTCCGCCTTGACCGTAGGCAGCGCAGAACGGATCAGATAGGGCTGCATGGCATAGCCGCCCCAGTCCGTAATCGCCACAGGCATGTACCGCTGGGATCCAGAGACCATCTCGAGCCAGGGCATTGTGGCCTGCTCGTTGTAAAGCGGCTCGCCCACCGGCAGGAAACGCGGTAATGGTGCTTCAAACCCCATATCGGCGTGCTGACTGACAATCGAAGGCAACACCTGTGGGGTTGTCCTCCCCTGAAAACCGAAAACCTGCCCGTTAGGCCCCAACGGATCTACCGCAGGATAGCCAAGCATAACAATAGGCACGCCGGACTCACGTTGGCGAACCAGCCAGCGTTCGAAATCGGCGCTGGTCACACCGTCCTTCTCCAGCCACACCACAATGCCGGCATAACGACCGCGCAATTCGCCCGCGGGCATGGGGTCGTCAACATTCCGGATATCAGGGATCAGCCCCTGGAACTGCAACGGCATCAATCCGTAGCGGATAGCATCAGCATGCTCCCAAAGGCGCTCTTCGCTTCCGCCGTGGATCAACAACACATCCCGCGGCAATACTTCTCTGATGCCTACCCCGAACCCGTCGATCGCCGGGTTGGTCACCCAGGGGATCAGGCCATGATTCGCGATCTGCCTGGCCAGCTTGCGGGCCTGATCGCGTTCGGCCGGCGGAGCGTAATCGATGGCAATGCCGTCCACATCAAATTGCTTTCGGACCTGCAAAAATTGCTGAAGCAGCCACTCACGATCCGTATCCGGCACGACCTGATAGCTATCCTTGTCAGGCAGCCAGCGCTGGTAAAGCGACTCTGCGGCGATAGCATCCACTGTTGCCGTGATCATCGGCATCAGCTCAAATCCACGATTGAGAATAAATCGGGCATCCGGGTAACGCTCAGAGACCGCATTAATCAGTGCTGCCAGCCCCTCTCTCTGGCGCTGACGCGCCGCCTCCTCTGTCACTCCGAGCTGATAACTGTCCAGAGTGTCGAGAAAAAAGCCGCGATAGCCTGCCTCCCACAACGGGGCAAACACTTTTTCCACAAAAATATCGCGCAACTCGGGTTGCGACTGGTCGAGAACCCAGGAGCCCCAGTTGCGGTTTTTGCCTAACCGCCACTCAGGCTTGATCAGGGAAAAATAAGAGCGCTGTGGCAGCACCTCGCCAAGGCTTACGTAGGCGTAGAAGCGTTGGTCAGACACCGACGAAGGCACACCGTCGGCCTGATCGGGCTCGACGACAGGATAGTCATAGAGGGCAAGCCGGGACCATGGGATGTCCGGACCATAGTAAAAAGCAGCGGCTGTACCTGCGTAGGCCGGCAAAATCCCGACCAGCCACAGAGCAACGGCGAGGAGAACGCGTGAAAGCAAAAGGCACCCTGTCCATGTGAGTGTTGTTCACTATATCCAGTTATACATCAACAGGCAGTGAACAAAGAGGCCCTTGGCTTGAAAACCACGATAAAACAGCGATTTAGGGACATTATTTTACAATGACTTTTACAAGTGACGGCTATCTTTACCAAACTGGTTACGCAGGAACGCCATCTGGTCACCACGAATTCGGTGACTGTTGATCAAGGCCAGATACTCCGCCATGTTCGGCACATAAGGGAGAGCCAGCAACTCCATGTCGATTTCTTCCAGCTGGCGATTTCCCTTGCGCTGATTGCAGCGTCGGCACGCCGACACCACGTTGGACCAGCGGTCTTTGCCCCCTCTGGAGGTCGGCACAATGTGGTCCCGAGTGAGCGCATTTTCAGCAAAGGGTTTCCCACAATACAGGCACAGATGCTGATCACGACGAAATAGGGCCCGGTTCGTCAATGGTGGCGCGGTACGACGACATGAGAAGGGGGTGCCATCACAGGCAATGATCGAGTGCAGCGACAACGACGAACGCTGGCCGGTATCCCGGCATACTCCCCCGCGCAATCGATAGATCACCTCCCCCAGCGTCCAGGTCACCAGGCCACGGGCATACAGGGTGGCGGCCATCTGCCAATCCAGCCACTCCACCGGGGTGCCAGCCTTGTCCAGACGCAGGATACGTTCACTCATGGGCAACCTCACTGTCGCGTGTGCGGATAGATGCCTGGGCCTGTTCACACTAATTCCGTGGCCCCTGCTGGAGTCATTTTTTTGTCCAGTAGCTTCAACCGGTGCGCAGTGTAGTTGCTCTACATAAGTAACGGTTGGAGCTGCTGGACGGAAAAAGGGCCCAGCCCTTCGGGTTGCGGCCCCCAATGCGCCACTCGTTGTTGCTCGTCGTTCATTTGGAGACACCAAACATCTCTCCTCGCGCCTAGATTGGCGCATTGTGGGCCGCAACAGGGGCCACGGAATTAGTGTGAACAGGCCCTAAGTCAGGAGCGATGACGATTCGGCGACAGCAGGGCAAAGGAGACAGGGCGGCCAGCAGACAGGGTCTGGAAGGAAGGAGTTGTGTTGGCGGTCGGTTCAACACCATGGTGCGCCTTTGCCGGAGGTCTGTGATTAACCTGCCACGACAGGCTAATCACAGACAGCTCAAATAATATACAGAGGCAGCAATCGACCGCAACTGTCAGCGACGAACCTGGAACACCGGCAGTCGATAACAGGCTTCTGCCCGGCTGGCGGTATTATCGGTGTCGGTCATGATCGCCACGGCATCGACCCTTTCCACCTCGATACCGTGATAACGGAGAAAATCCGCCCGGACATCCCGGGCAAAATGTTGCCACTCGCCCGCACCTGTCCTGCCCTGCACTACCACCATATGAGCCTGATCGGCGAACGGATTGGGCCAGTGCTCACCCACCCGGGCCTCCCGTGACCAGACATAATTGATGGCCCGCGTTTGCCAGGGTAGCCAGCCTTTGTGGATCACATAGACCCTGGCCAGAAAATCATCCCCGTCCTTGCTGCGCTCAGAGATGGAAGGCCAGGCAGGCAGGGTTGAGGCACGCCACGACCACACCAGCCAGGGCGTTTGTGACACATTCACCCGCGACTCAAGGACCAGCCCGGATGCCGCGTTATCAGACGTCCCCCGCCAACACCCCTCGACCTGACGATAGTGGGTCTGCCCGGAAAACCGGACTTCTCGCCATCCTTCAGGCAACGCTCCCGCCGCGTCTGCCACCGCCAAAGCCGGCCCTAGAGGCCACACAGCCAAAGACATTAGCAGCAGCGCAGGTATACATTGGACCACCGAGTCAGTCACAGACCTCGTTTTCATGGCTTAATTTCCTAGAATACACAGCATGTATAGAGCAGAGGCGCGCCCGGTCTGTCGCCATTTCCTTTGCTTTTCGTGCTTGAGCTACCTTTTTGAAGGCAAACTTCATGGAATTTGATTACATCATTGTCGGAGCTGGCTCCGCTGGCTGCGTGCTTGCCAACCGTCTCTCCGAAAACCCGGATAACCGCGTCTGCCTGCTGGAAGCTGGCCCGGCAGACAACAGCCTTTTCATTCGTATTCCGGCCGGCATCATCCTGATGATGCGCTCCAACGCCCGTAACTGGCGTTACTACACTGTGCCACAGAAAGCACTCAACAACCGACAGATCTATATCCCCCGCGGGAAGACCCTCGGCGGTTCCTCAGCGGTGAATGCCATGTGCTACACCCGCGGCCACAAGTGGGACTACGACCACTGGGCAGAGCTGGGCAATCGCGGCTGGAGCTACGATGACGTGCTGCCCGTGTTCAAGCGCTCCGAGCACTATGAAGATGGCGAAAATGCCTTCCACGGCACTGGCGGCAAGCTCAACATCGCCAACCTGCGCTATAACCATCCTGTCAGTAACGCCTTTGTCCGGGCCGGGGTAGAAGCTGGCCACCCGGAAACCGACGACTTCAACAACGATGTGCAGGAAGGGGTCGGGCTCTACAAGGTAAACCAGAAAGATGGCGAGCGTTGCGGGGTCTCCCGAGCCTATCTGCACCCGGCCATGGATCGTCCTAACCTGACCGTGCTGACAAACTGCCTGGCCAACCGCATCCTCTTCGAGGGCAAACGGGCTGTCGGCGTGGAAGTGGAGCACAATGGCCAGATCCGTACCCTGAAGGCGGCCAGTGAGGTCATTCTCTCCGGCGGTGCGATCAATTCCCCCCAGGTACTGAAGCTATCCGGGGTTGGCCCGGCAGCAGAACTGGCCGAGCACAACATCCCGCTAGTGCATGACCTTCCCGGCGTGGGAGAAAACCTGCAGGACCACCCGGATGTGCTGGTGGTCAACAAGAGCAAGAAAAAGGATACCCTGAGCCTGGCACCGGGGGCGTTGCTCTCGACCGGCCTTAAGGGCGTGTTCGATTTCTTTTACCGCCGCACCGGACAACTAACCTCCAACGTGGCCGAGGCCGGTGGTTTCATCAAGTCTCGCCCGGAAGAGTCTATCCCTGACCTGCAGCTTCACCTGACCGCGGCTCGTCTGGACAACCACGGCCTCAACTTCGTGTTCAGCATGGGCTACGGTTACTCGGGCCACGTCTGCATTCTCCGGCCGAAAAGCCGAGGCAACATTACCCTGCGCGATGCCAACCCACGCTCGCCGGCACTGATCGACCCACGCTTCCTTGAGCACCCGGAGGACATGGAAGGCATGCTGCGCGGCCTGAAAGCCATGCGCACCATCATGCAACAACCGGCACTGGAAGACTGGCGCGGTGAGGAAATCTACCCGGGTAAACAGGTTCAGAGTGATGACGAGCTGCGTGATTATTTGCGCCGCAAATGCGACAACATCTACCACCCGGTAGGTACCTGCAAGATGGGCCAGGATGATATGGCTGTCGTCGATGACCGCTTGCGGGTTCACGGGCTGGAAGGGTTGCGAGTCATTGATGCGTCGATCATGCCAACGCTGGTAGGGGGCAATACCAACGCCCCCACAGTGATGATTGCTGAAAAAGGCGCCGACTTTATTCTCGGCCTGGAAGACTAACCTCTTGGCACCGTTTTGCCACAGAACCCGAAGAGGTCATGTGGCAAAACGGCGTGAGAGTACAATCACTAGTGGGAACCTGTCTGCAGGCGATTACCGCCAACAGGCCGCTACACCCGATCCGCCAGGGGCGAGCCTACCCAAGCCAGGATGTCGGCTTCATAACGTTTCACCAGCGCTCGCCCTTCCTCGATCGCTTCCTTCGCCCGGTGGAAGTCCATCAGGGCAAAATCTTCCAGCATGGGCACCAGCGTGACTTCCGGCGGGTCACCCGCCATACGCGACCGGGTGATGCGGTCCTGCATGATATTGATACTGGACGCCACCACATCGAAGAAGCCGGGGTCCTCACCATCGCTGGATGAGAAATAATCCATCATCTTGTTCCAGATGCTGCGCTCTTCGTCGCTGCCACCGGCCTGATCCACCTGGGCGCGGGAGTCACGGGCCATGTGAGCACCCACCAACTGCGCATTCAGATTCACAGCGATCACCACATCCGCACCCATGGCACGGGCGGCAGAGACCGGCACCGGGTTCACCAGACCCCCATCCAGCATCCAGCGTCCCTGACGTTTTACCGGTGAAAACAACCCCGGCAGCGCGCAGGAAGCACGGGCAGCATCCAGCATCTTGCCTTCGGTAATCCAAACCTCGCGGCCGCTTTGCATATCTGTGGCGACAGTGACCAGTTTCTTGTCCAGAGTCTCGATATCCGGGTTGGCATGATGCTCGCGGAAAAAACCAAACAGCTTCTCGCCTTTCACCATGCCACCGGAAAAACTGATATCGAGCAGCCCGAACACATCCTTAACGGTCAGCGTCTCCACCCAGTCGGCAAACGCATCCAGCGAGCCGGTGACATAAGCCCCACCGACCAGCGCACCAATGGACGTACCCGCCACGACCTGAGGCTGAACACCGATATCTTCCAGCGCCTGTATGATGCCGATATGCGCCCAGCCACGGGCAGAGCCACTGCCCAGCGCCAACCCGACAACCGGTTTACTGCCCTGCTCTTGCGCAAGCTGCGTGGTCATTGGCCATCCTTGTTCTTGCGCACCACACAGGGTGCAGTTTCACCGTTCATTCGCCGTTCGATGCGCCGGAACACTTCGCGCTTTTCGTCATCCGACAGCAACCCCCAGATGGAAATTTCCCCACCGGTACGGAAGCAGCCCACACAGATATCGTCTTCATCCAGCGCGCAGATGGATACGCAGGGCGAAACCAGTTGCCGATCAGTCATGGGAGAAGCGTTCATCCACTTCAAGATGATCACGGAATTCCTTGGCATGAGCCACATAGTGCATGCTGCTCATGGTCAACATGGCCTTGTGACCATCGGTGATTTCCTTCACGACTTTTGCCGGTGAGCCCATTACCAATGAATTATCCGGAATCTTCATGCCTTCCGGGACCAGGGAATTCGCGCCGATGATGCAGTTTTTGCCAATCACGGCCTTGTTGAGCACCACCGCATTGATGCCAATCAGGCTGTTATCGCCGATCGTGCAACCGTGCAACATGACCTTGTGCCCAACCGTCACATCACGACCGATTTTCATGGGAACACCCGGATCGACGTGCAGCACCGAGCCATCCTGAATATTGGTATTCTCCCCGATTTCGATCACATCGTTATCGGCTCGCAATACCGCGTTGAACCAGATGCTGGTATTGGCTTCCATAATCACCGAGCCAATGACCGTAGCGTTATCGGCAATCCAGTGGCCCTCGCCACGCATTTCCAGCTGACGGCTGCCAATCTTGTAAATCATGTGTTGTCCTCTTCAGGCAATCCAGTGACATCAAACTGGATCCCTGCATCGTAAACATGGTTGATCAATTCCAGAATCATGAAGGCCGTGAGCCCCCAGATGCGTTTGTCTTCATAGTAATAGCTGGGAATCCGGAAACGACGACCAAAAAAGTCAATCGGACTGGACAATTCCGGGGTTTCTTCCAGAAAAAAGCGCAGAGGCACCTGAAAGATCTGCTCGATTTCACCCGGTTCTGCCTGCAAGGGGGCATCGGGGTGGACAATCCCCACAAAGGGCGTGACTTTCATGCCATAGCGGGAGGCGACTGGCGACAACTGCCCCAGCACATCCACATAACTGGACTCCAGCCCCACCTCCTCATGGCTTTCCCGTAACGCCGTCATTAACAGGTTACGGTCGCCCGGGTCCCGCTTTCCTCCCGGGAACGCCACCTCACCGGCATGGGTCGGCATGCTGCTGGAACGCACAGTAAGAATGACACGAGGGTCAGGCGCATCCACCAGCGGCATCAGAACCGCCGCTTCCGGGAGCGCCAAAGGCAATTCGGTGCGTTGGTAATCAGGCAGACGCTGCCTGAGCAAATCGAGCACGCGGCTCTCCCTCTGTTGGATGATTCAAACGGTAGTTTGAACAGCAATCCCGCCTGCGGCAAGTCAGTCTCGCCCCCTTGAGCCCCTTCCCTCTCCACTGGTCAAAATTCGTGCATGACACCTTATGGACAATCTCCTACACCGAGGGGCTAATCGCGAACAAGATCACATTTCCCTTGTTATTCAGCACTTCTCACGTTTTGCCCCCTTTGCAGGCATCCCGAATGCGACCCGGCAGCACAGCTGTATACCACTGAGGTGTTAAATCATGCACAGAAATTCAGCACCCATGGCGAATTTCGCCCCATCCTGAAACACGCAAGACTCACTGGGCGAGGAACAAAAATGCTCGGGAAGGCATTCAGGGAAAAGCATCATGGCGCTCAGGGAAGGCAACATGGGAACAGGGCAATCACGACGCCTGACACTGGCAGGTATTCTGCTGCTGGCCGGCATGCAAAGCCATGCGGGCGACCTGTCCTTTTTCCACGAAATCCCCCACGGCAACGAAGCCGACATTTCCCAGACCGGCGCCGATTTGATGGCATATGTCGAGCAGACCGGCAACAACCAGGCCAGCGTTGATCAACAAGGCCACGCCCACGATACCCGCATTGTCCAGCAGGGTTACGCCAACCAGGCGGACGTTATCCAGTACGGATCAGACCAGCAGGCCGACATCACCCAACTCGGCTGGGAAAACCTGGCCGTCGTCGCCCAATACGGCATCGGCAACAGCGTCACCATTGATCAAAACGGCATGTACAACACCGCCACCATTGAGCAGATCGGTGAATACAACCGCGCTTATGTACAGCAATACGGAATAGGAAACCGTGCCGATATCAAGCAGACCGGCACGGCCAACGGAATTTCGGTTATCCAGTATGGATCCGGAATGAATGTCTCGGTTCAGCAATGAGACGAACTTTGCAGCACTGATTTTTTGCCTAGATAAATGATGAGGAGAACACCCATGAACGTAATGAAGCCCCTGGCAGTGGCCGTACTGGCCGCCATCACCAGCACTGGCTGGGCCGCAGGCAGCACCGCCACCACCAACCAGACCGGTAACGGCAACACTGCCACTACCAGCCAGACCAGCGTTAACGACTCTGTTGCAACCGTTGATCAGAATGGTGACAACAACACCGCTGATGTCAGCCAGGCCAACAGCGCCAACATGATGACTGCTGACGTCGACACTACCGGTAACGACAACATTGCCACCATCAGCCAGGACGATAGCTGGTTCGCCACTGCCACCATCGAACAGGATGGCGACGCCAACAATGCTGATATCAGTCAGGTCGCCATTTCTGACTACACCTCTGCCAGCATCCAGCAGATCGGCGGCACCACCACATCACAGGCCAGCATCGACCAGAATGCTGCCTATGACAGCGGTGCTACCATTGTTCAGAGCGCTTCCACCGACGCGGAAGCCAGCATCACCCAAACCAATGGTTTCAACCTGCAGGCAACCGTCACCCAGAACAACCTGATTGGCTCCGTTGCGACCGTAACCCAGACCAACGACAACAATACCGCTACCGTCCTGCAGGACGACAGCTGGTTCGCAACTGCCACCGTTGACCAAAGCGGCTCAGACAATACCGCTGACATCAGCCAGGTCGCCATTTCTGACGGTGCCACCGCCACGATCCTGCAATCCGGCGACAACAACATTGGTACCGTCAGCCAGGACTTTTCCTGGTTGTCTGACGCCCTCATCGACCAGAGTGGCACCAATGGTATGGCCAGCGTAATCCAGGACGAATCCACTGAAAGCTCCGCCACCGTGATGCAGTCCGGCGACAGCAACATTGCTGAAGTGGATCAAGGTCTGGGCGATCGTAACGTAGCCACCATTACCCAATCTGACGCCTTCAACTACGGTCGTGTAGAGCAATCCGGCTCTGACAACGTAGGTTCCGTGACTCAGTCCGGCACCAACAACGTCGGCGACATCGACCAGTGGGGCGGCAATGGTGAAGCTACCATTCTGCAGTCCAACATTGGTAACGATGCTTACATCAACCAAACAGCACCTGCTGAGTATGGCATTGCTTCCATCGAGCAGTCTGGCGAAGGTAACGTCGCTGACATCCTGCAAACGGGCCTGGGCACCGGCGTTGATCCGAACACTGCAACTATCCTGCAGTCTTCTGACTTCAATGCTGCGAGCATCAGCCAGCACGGTGGTGCCGGCAATAACGCCTCTATTACTCAGATGTAATAACGGCGCTTCCAGAAAAGAGGCCACCTCTGGTGGCCTTTTTTTTATTGAAGAAAAGAACGCCTAATAAATGGCCCTCAGCCCCGTAATAACTACCTGGATTGATTCGAAAACACGTTGGTTTCTCATTGGCACAAAGGTATCGACGGCAACACCCTCACCCTACCGCATGGCGCAGGACCAAATTCAGTAACCATGGCTAATATCATCTCAATTCCCCCTTGGTCAGACTGATCTTCACGCCTTTTGCTATGGGCCGTTGCGGGTCTCCCCTGAGGACTCCATCATGAAAAAATGGATGCCTTGTTTTTTGCCTGGACCGACACTGGGCGGAATCCTGTGCACACTACTGCTTTCATCGGGTTCAATGGCTGAAACCCATACTGCGGCTATTGGGCAGTACGGCAGTCAAAATCTGGCCAATGCGGTGCAAACAGAGAGCCGGTCCAGCCACATCCAGATCATGACCCAGGGTGAGCACAGCCAAGCTGCTGCAACACAAAGCGCAAGCGACCACGTCAGCGCTCGAATTGAACAAACCAACGCTAACGCCACGGTAACCACCATTGAGCAACGTAAAACATCGCTCTCTTCGGTTTTCGTCACGCAATTCAATAGCACAGTGGCATCCGGCAGTGTCATCCAGCAGGACAGCACACAGGATGACGCTCAGGTGTTCCAGTCACACAGTGTCATGAGCCAGGCGCATATCAGCCAGACCACCACCGATCGTTCGGCGGCGATGATTTCGCAAATGCATACCACTGACTCACTCAGCGTAATCGAACAATCCAATGCGGCCTCAAGCACCGCCCACATTGAGCAGGCAGCGACACCGCTTTCACACGCGCAGATTCACCAGCAAGACACCGTCAATGCCAAAGCCACCATTCGTCAGCGCGACAGTCATCTGATGGGCGCACAACACAGCCAGATAACCCAACATAATGGTGAGGGAGCGACCGGCTGGGCAGATCAGGCCGGGGACAACAACACGTCCCTGATCCACCAACAAAATGATCTGAACCAGGCTCGAGTCCAGCAACATAGTTCACCCGCGACGGCATCAGGCAATGACGCCTTGATCTTTCAGTCTTCCGGCGCCAATGGGGCGCGCATCATACAGTTTGGGAATGGAAACCATGCCAACATCCATCAGTTCTAGTCGGCTTATCGCGATGTCTCGTTGGGCCATCGCACTTATTGGAGGAAGCTTTTTTATGCCTGCCTACAGCAATCACGACGCGCCGGATCACTGCATGATAAAAGTCGTGCACGAACCCACCCCTCCTCTGCATCGGTTTCAGCTTTCTTTGCGCTGTCCGGTAGACGGGAAGCCGCTTTACTACGAGATTGAACTGGAGAAAAAAGGAGGGAGCGGCACCAGCAGGACGCGCCAGGCCGGACATACCATCATCGACGCAGAGGATCTCGTCGTCGGCGACATGAAAGTCAACCTCACTGCCTCCGATACCGTGCTGGTAAATGCGACGCTGCGAGACAGCGAGCAAAACATCGTTGCTGAAACCAGCCAGAGTTTTGCCGCGCAATAACCCGGCAGCGCCAACCAGAAAAATCGCATTGATGCAGGCGTCAGCGAGCCTCTGAATAATGGCTCCCGCCTGCACAGCGACACGATGGGGTCAGAAACGATTTTGACTGATGCGAGACGTTCACTCGCCAGGGCGGACAGTGCCGATCTCAGCATCTCGCCCCCGGCTTTGCGTACCGCTCTCACTATTCCTGCTGGAACGCCAAGCTGTATTGCTGAATCACCTCTGACTCCATGTCGCCAGGGTTCTTCAGTTGCCAGTTACCTTCCAGCACCCCTTTGACAATCAGGTGCGCAACGGCCGCTTCAATGGCCAGCTTCACGCATTGCTGCACGGGCTCATTGGTCGTCACACCGGCTTCTGTTTCCAGCAGTTCCTTGAAATCGATGTACCGGTAGACCCCGACTTGTAGCTCTTTGCTATAGATCGTCTTGCGGGTAGACACTGTGCTGATAATGCGACCCGTACGGACATCTACCGCCCGCAGGTTCACCGTCACCTGATCGGCACGGTACTGTTCTGACGCACCCACCCCCAAATAACGGGCGCCAAGGCCTCCCGTCTTGATATTGGTTTCATAGGCAACAATGCCACCCTGGAAAAGGATATCCGACGAGAAAAGATCCGGGACATCTGCCACTGCTGCGCCTTCCTTCTGACGCTTTTCCACCACCGCCCGGGCGATTTTTCGCTCGGTGAGCAGATCCTGCAGCCCTTCCCGTTCCAGGGTCAAAAACCAGCCGGAACGATTCAGTGCATCGATCAGAAACGCCGCAGCCCCCTGTGTGACGGCCGTAGAGAACGAAGAGGACGGCGCCGGACGATACTGCCCCGTCAAATCCCGAAAGCTGTACACCGATGCCATGATGCGTCCCTTGGGCTCCGGCAGTTTTTCCAGATCCTGGGCCACTTCGGATTTTTCCACCAGCTCGGGCGCTTCTGGCTCCAACGGCGGCGTCACACAAGCGGACAACAGCGCCATCAGGCCCAGAACCAAGCCTGCTTTACAGATTGATAGGTACATATTCTTCCCTGAATACTAGAAGCTATCCGGCACCAGACCATCCACTTCGATCTGTGTGATTTCTCCGGTATTAACATCCTCGATAATGATCGACAGAATGCCCTGGTTATCGACGATATTGATGGCAAAGTCTTCCGTGACAATGCTGCCTTCGTTCCCCGCCCCCACATCCGCCAGCAGCTGACTGAGCAACCGTGATTGCAATGAGGAGGTCAGGCGCTCCAGATCGGAAGGACGCTCATACCCGGAAGAGGACGCCTCAGGATCCTTGTAATCATTTTGGGCCTGGGCATTGCCCAGCAAGTGAGAACCATTGAGGGGATTTCCCCCGAAGTTGGGGTTCACCGGCTGGTAAACCAGTTCACTGCCAATTGCCGGTGCGCCCAGCGCCAGCAGGGCCAATATCATCATCCTTTTCATTAGTAGCCGTCCTTGGCCAGATCCGGGTTATCCACCAGGGCATTCATCAGCTTGAGGCGCCTGACCTGCATCTCTACCGACTGCACCACCGATTGCACCCGGGCGTCTTCCCAGTTGGATGCGAAAGACAGAACAAAACGACTCAGCGTAGAGTCCGCGCCCTTGATGGTGATAATGCTGCCGCTTCTGGCGGAAGGTTGTTCAAAAATACTGAGACTGAACGGCGTATCCGGGTACAGATAGTGCCGTTGATAAGCGAATTGCTGATAGAAACGTTTGCCGATGGGTGTAACGGTCTGGTCCACCACCACCCCCATGTCCTGCTCCAGGTCCGATGCCCGGGCAGCAGAAAGGGTCAGCAACATCCCCAGTAGCAGCAATGCGCACCAGGCATGTCGCCGGGCAGCCATTACTGCCCCTCTTCTTCCAGGTGGTTTTCGTGAACCCAGCGCATCACTCCCACCCGGTTTTTTACACCTACCTTACGGTACAGGCTCTGCAGGTGGGCTTTGACGGTATGGGTGCTCAGGCACAGGGCGTCGGCGATTTCGTTGTTGCTCATACCCCGCACCACGTGGTCCAGCATCTGACGCTCACGGCTGGTGAGGCTTTCAAACACATGGCCACACCGGGTCGGTGTCTTGCGGTGACGTACCAGATAATCCATGTAGTTGCGGGGAAACCAGCTTCTTCCCTTGCACACCACATCAATCGCCTTGGAAATCAGCGTATCGTTGTCTTGCTGATAGATAACCCCTTTTACCACGGGCCAGTTCAACAGGAAAAAGATATTGTCTCCGCGATCTGCATTGACGAGTATCACACGACACAATGGCATGCGTTCCTGAATGCGTCCCAGCAACCTCTCGATTTCCGCAGAGGGAAAATCCAGCACATTGATCAGGACCAGATCGTCCTGAATCTGGTCGCAGAACAGATCATCCCGTGTGATCGCAGTACAGGTCACCCCGCGCTGAGTCTCTATCGAGCGGGCCAGCAGCCGGATTGCCAGATTGTTGCAATGAGAGACAACGAGATAAGTCTTACTGTCGTCACGCGATCCCTGCGCCATCGAAGCGTCCATATCAATATCCCCTTTCCCCTAAATCATGCGTAATGCCGCATGATGAGAGTCGTTCCCTTCCTGATTGGCCGGAGGCCAAAGGGCCGATCCAAGCGTCGACCGGATGGTTAGTCTAGGCCGTTAGCGGCCACGGGAGCACTAATCCTTCCGGCTATTTTTAAACATTGAAAAATGGTGACGCAGGTCACATTTTGCCCTGCATATTTTTTATACTCCCTATTGTACGGGATTGCACCCCCATGAATAAGGCATTGCCACCTTCATCTCGGGTACACTGCCTGACTTAAGGTGACAGGAAGTGAGTTTTCATGCGTTTTTGCAGCCAGTGCGGCAACCCGAATCTGCATTTCAGTATCCCGGAAGGCGATAACCGCCCTCGTTACTGGTGCGACCAGTGCGAAGCCATTCACTATCAAAACCCCAAGATCGTGGTCGGCGCAGTGCCTGTCTGGGAGGGCAAAGTGCTGTTGTGCAAGCGCGCCATTGAGCCGCGCAAAGGCTACTGGACCCTGCCTGCCGGCTTTATGGAAAACGGCGAAACCCTCCAGGAAGGTGCCGCCCGGGAAACTTGGGAGGAGGCCTGTGCCACGGTTGCCATTGACGACCTGTATACCGTCTTCAACCTTCCGCACATCAACCAGGTGTACGTCTTCTTTCTTGGTGAACTGGTGGATGGCAAATATGACGTGGGCGAAGAAAGCAGTGATGCCGGCCTGTTTGCACTGGACGAGATTCCCTGGGATGAACTGGCCTTTCCCACGATTGGCCGCACCCTGCGCTTTTACATTGATGATCTGAAGGAAGACCGTTTCCCGGTGCGATGCCAGGATATTGCCCCGCTGAAACGTCGCCCCAGTGAGGACTAAAGGCGGTTAATTACCTGCCGTCAGGCCACTGCCAAGGGCAATGCTCCGGCAAAGAGCGCTACAGCGGCGGGATCAGGCGGGAAGCGGTTCCAGCTTCCACAGATCAATGGCGGGCTCTTCATAGGGATGCGCCAGCCGTAAGGCGCTAATCGCCGCCTGCAGACAGGCGGCGGTGACGATGGTTTCGACCCGGTATTCCTCTACCACCTCGACTTCCCCCTGCTGGCCCAGAAAAGGCTGGCTGCCATCAAGAGGGCGAAACTGACCTTGCCCCAATACCTGAAAGGCACAACTGTCGTAGTCACCAATGTGACCGGCGCCAGCCTGGAAGATCGCCTGCTTCACCTGCTCCACATGGCTCACCGGCACGTAGAAACACAGCTTGTAGGTCATCTCTTCCATGGTCACTCCTGTTATTGGGCGCGAATGGCGGCTTCCAGCTCTGCGTATTCCGGCTTGAGGGCATACTCGCCGTGGGCGGAGATCCAGATCCCTTCTGCGGCCACCGTTTGTTGGCCATTGACCCAGACCGAACCTTCGCAGAGCAGCTTGCGCCGGTCCAGTTTGATCAATCGGGCTTCGAAATCCACATCATGCTGAATGGGCGTTCCGGCCAGATAGCGGATATTGAGGGTGCCGGTCATGCCGATCTGCCGCACATAATCCTGTGTCTTGGCCATCAGCATATCCAGAGACAGGGCCAACACGCCACCGTGCACTCGCCCCGGCGGCCCCTGATAGACCATGCCAAAGTGGGCGCGCCCGCACACCGTGTCACCGTCGAGCCATAACTCCAGCGGCGGGGAGACCGGGGATGCCTTGCCGGAAAGGATCTCGAAATCCACCAGATCGGTAACGTCGTCGCCACTGCCCTGCCCCGCCAGCAGGCGCTGGGTAATCTCCATGTAATCCCGATTGCCGTACTGGGCCAGGTCATCGCGCATCTGGTTCACGTGTGCGATGTATTCGCGCAGTTTTGACTCCGGCGCATCCAGGCGCAGCACCTGCTCGTTCAGGTCCGCCAGCGCCTTGCCCAGGTCGCGATGCAACTGGGCCCGCGGCGTCGGTGCCGGCGTTTCTGCCACGCGGATATCCTTGAAGTGGTACCTTGGCTCACTCATGTGCTACCCCAAACTCTTGGGGGTCAACCACACCCCTTCTGCGTGCACAGTCTGCTGGTCTCCGTGCCAGATACTGCCTTCGATAAAGATCTTGCGTCCTTCCTGTCCGGTAATCCTTGCACGGCAGGTAATCGTGTCTTCAATGGGGGTCCCTGCCAGATAACGGATATTCAACGTGCCGGTGACGCCCAGCCGGAAGGCGGCGTGCAGGGCCCGTGACAATACCGCGTCCAGAATCCAGGCGATCACCCCACCGTGCACCCGCCCCGGCGGGCCCTGGTATTGCTGCCCCAGACGCAGGGTACCTTCGACCCCCTCCTGGCCCTCTTGCACCCAGGTGACCTGGGGCGCAATCGGGTTGGCACCGCCACTGATCGGATCAAAATCCATCATGTGGTAAAGGTCTTCGATGGTGGCCGCCCCGGTAAACAGCTTGCGATTCGCCTGCTTGCTGTCGCGCCGTTCCGGCTCCCCCACCGTCGCCACCACGGCTTCCAGTTGCTCGGCCCAGTGCTGCAGGGTGGCTTGATCCACCTCGGCACGAATCACCCGCTCGGACAACGTACGCATGGCAGTACTGATACGCCGACGCAGAACAAAATCATCCGGCACAGGCTCGGTGCTGTAAGCCTTCTGCAATTCAAAAGGCCCGAAGGTTTTTTCGGTCATGAATAATTCAGTGAACAGTTAACAGTGAATAATGAACAGCGAAACACGGTTCAAACGATCGTTTGATTCTGAACGTCGCCTCTCGCCGCCACAAGTTCATAAAAGGACATAAAAAAGGCGGAAATGGCCAAGCCATTTCCGCCTTTTCTTTTCCGCTGTTAACTGTTAGCGGCCTTTCACCCCACCCACTTACGCGCGTTGGCAAACATTCGCAGCCAGGGGCCGTTTTCGTGGCCGCGCCAGTCGTCGGGGATCCAGCTGTTTTGCAGCACGCGGAACACCCGCTCCGGGTGCGGCATCATGATGGTGACGCGCCCGTCGGTGGAGGTAAAGCCGGTAACGCCCTGCGGGGAGCCGTTCGGGTTGGCCGGGTACTGCTCGGTGGCGTTGCCACGACCGTCCACGTAACGCAGCGCCACGAGTCGCTGCTCGAGGTTACGCTTCAGGGTCTCGTCCGCCAGCTCTACCCGTCCTTCGCCGTGGGCCACGGCAATCGGTATGCGGGTACCGGCCATATCCTTGAGCAGAATGGAGGGCGAATCCTGGATCTCCACCAGCGAGGTTCGTGCTTCAAACTGCTCGGACAGGTTGCGCACAAAGCGCGGCCAGTGCTCGGCACCAGGGATCAGGTCTTTCAGATGCGACAGCATCTGGCAGCCATTACACACCCCCAGCGCAAAGGTATCTTCGCGGAAGAAGAAACGGTTGAAGTCCTCGCGGAGGGATTCGTTGTACAGCACGGTCTTGGCCCAGCCGCCACCGGCACCCAATACATCGCCATAGGAGAACCCGCCACAGGCCACCAGCCCCTTGAAATCTTCCAGCTTCACGCGGCCAGCCAGCAGATCGCTCATGTGCACATCAATGGCGTCAAAACCGACACGGTCGAAGGCCGCGGCCATCTCGGTCTGACCGTTAACGCCCTGCTCGCGCAGAATCGCCATTTGCGGGCGCGCGCCCGTGTTGATCATGGGCGCGGCCGGGTTCTCGGTCATATCGAAGGTCAGGCGCACGTTCAGGCCCGGGTTGTTGCTGTCCGGGATGGAATCAAATTCCTGACGGGCACAATCCGGGTTATCGCGCAGGGCCTGAATCCGGTAGCTGGTTTCCGCCCAGATGCGGTGCAGTTCCCGGCGCGGTGTCTCCAGCAGGATGCCTCCGCCCAGACGCAGACGAATTACGTCGTCGCCATCGGGCTGCCCCAGACGGAACACGCACTGACTCAGACCGGCCTTGTCGAACCGCTGCACCACCTCATCGGCATGCTCGGCAGGCACCTGAATCACCGCCCCCAGCTCTTCCGCGAACAGTGCGGCCACCGCCTCCGGGCCATCGCCGGCGATGTGATCCAGGGTAATGTCCAGACCGGTGCGGCCCGCGAAGGCCATCTCGGTAAGGGTGGCGAACAGACCGCCGTCAGAGCGGTCGTGGTAAGCCAGCAGTTTACGTTCCGCCAGCAATTGCTGGGTCACCTCGAAGAAGGCAATCAGGTCTTTGGCATCGTCCAGGTCCGGGGGGACATCCCCCACCTGACCGTACACCTGCGCCAGAGCCGAGCCCGCCAGACGGTTTTGGCCACGGCCCAGATCCAGCAGCAACAGCTCGCTGTCCACTCCGGTCTTGAGTTCCGGGGTCACGGTCAGATCAATGTCGGTCACGGTGGAGAAGGCCGAGATGATCAGCGACAGGGGCGAGGTAACGCTCTTGTCGATGCCCTTCTCGTTCCACACGGTGCGCATGGACAGGGAGTCCTTGCCAACCGGGATGGCAATCCCCAGCTGCGGGCACAGTTCCATGCCCACGGTTTTCACGGTGTCGAACAGGGCCTGGTCTTCACCCGGATGGCCGGCAGCAGCCATCCAGTTGGCTGACAAACGAATCTGTCCCAGGTCGCCAATGTGGGCACCACTAATGTTGGTGATGGCTTCCGCTACCGCCATGCGACCGGATGCAGCCGCATCCACCATGGCCACCGGGGTACGCTCGCCCATCGACATGGCTTCACCCAGGTTCTGGTTAAAGCCGGTCGCGGTGACCGCACAATCGGCCACCGGCACCTGCCAGGGGCCCACCATCTGGTCACGGTGAACCAGGCCGGTGATAGAACGGTCACCGATGGTGATCAGGAAACTCTTGGAGGCCACGGTAGGCAGGCGCAGCACCCGCTCGCCGGCCTCTTTCAGATCAATCCCTTCGGTGCTGAAAGTCTGACGCTGGAAGTCTTCACGGTCGAAACTGCGCTGCATCTTCGGTGGCTTGCCAAACAACAGATCCATGGGCAGATCCACCGGCGGCTTGCCGAAGTGCTCATCGCTGACGGTCAGGTGCTCTTCGTTGGTTGCCTCGCCCAGCACCGCGTAGGGCGTGCGCTCACGCTTGCAGATGGCATCGAAGCGGTCGATATCCGCAGGCATCACCGCCAGCACATAACGCTCCTGGGCTTCGTTACACCAGATCTCCACCGGGCTCATGCCAGGCTCGGAATTGGGGATGCGACGCAGCTCCAGCTGAGCGCCCATATCGTGGTCGTGGACCAGCTCGGGCAGCGCATTGGACAAGCCGCCCGCCCCCACGTCATGGATGGACACAATCGGGTTGTCGTCACCCAGGGCCCAGCAGCGATCAATCACTTCCTGCACCCGACGTTCGATTTCCGGGTTATCCCGCTGTACAGAGGCGAAATCCAGCGCTTCATCCGACTGGCCGGACGCCATGGAACTGGCGGCCCCCCCCCCCAGACCAATCAGCATGGCCGGGCCACCCAGCACAATAATCTTGGCCCCTTCGGTAATTGGGTTCTTTTCCACATGGCCGTCACGGATGTTGCCCATGCCGCCAGCGATCATGATCGGCTTGTGGTAACCGCGGACTTCATCGCCATTCACCCCCGGCGCCTCGATTTCCAGGGTACGGAAATAGCCACACAGGTTGGGACGACCAAATTCATTATTGAAGGCCGCCCCGCCAATAGGCCCTTCGATCATGATATCCAGCGCCGAGGCAATCCGGCCCGGCTTGCCATAGGGCTGTTCCCAGGGCTGCTGGAAACCGGGAATATTCAGGTTCGACACGGAGAAGCCGGTCATACCCGCCTTGGGCTTGGAGCCACGGCCAGTGGCGCCTTCATCACGGATTTCACCGCCGGAACCCGTGGCCGCCCCCGGGTGCGGGGCAATCGCGGTGGGGTGGTTGTGGGTTTCCACCTTCATCAACAGGTGCACCGGCTCGTTGACGAACTGGTAACGGGCACTGTCCGGGGCCGGGAAGAAACGATCGGCAACAGGACCGGCGACCACGGAAGCGTTATCCTTGTAGGCACTCAACACGCCTTCGGGGGCATTGTTGTAGGTGTTGCGGATCATCCCGAACAGGCTCAGTTCCTGTTCCTCTCCGTCGATGGTCCAGTCCGCATTGAAGATCTTGTGACGACAGTGCTCGGAATTGGCCTGGGCGAACATCATCAACTCGGCATCCGCCGGGTTACGGCCCAGAGCGGTAAAACGCTCTACCAGATAATCGATTTCGTCATCTGCCAGCGCCAGACCCAGTTCGCTGTTGGCCGTGGCCAGCGCGTTACGGCCACCACCGATCACATCCACGGTGCTCAGCTCGCGGGGGGCATGGTGGGCAAACAGGGCTTCGGCATCGTTCAGCTCCGCCAGCACCACTTCTACCATGCGGTCATGCAGCGCCGCCGCCAGCGTCACGCGATCCCCTTCGCCGGCCAGACGGTATTCAATGCCGCGCTCGACACGCTCCACCTGGGTCAGGCCGGCGTTGTGGCAAATATCCGTGGCCTTGGACGACCAGGGCGAGATCGTGCCGGGGCGTGGCACCACCACGAAACGTTGGCCGTCCACGTCATCCTCTTCCAGGCTCGGGCCGTATTGCAGCAGCCCTTCCAGCACCTGCTGCTGAGCACCATCCAGTGGCTCGTGCAATGCCACAAAGTGAACGAATCGGGCTGAAATAGCGGTAATCCCGGGCAGGGATTCCAGCAGTTTTTCCTTGCGAAATGCGGACAGGGCCGGGCTTCCGGAGAGGATCAGCATAGTGCGCCTTACTCTGATTGATCAGTGGGGGATGAAGTGGAGCCAAATTCAGGGCCGCAATGATACGGGATTTGCCTGCCTATCGCAGCCTTCATGGGGTGCAAATTTCCCCTGGCTCTGGATCCCTCCCCTGCCCCGCCCTCTCAGGGCTCACCCCTTCATAAGACGGTAGCAAATCACCTACGCCACTTGCCTGATAAGCAAATTCATGCTCTTTACCGGACTTTTAAAATTTGTGCAAAAAACCGGCTATTGTCCGACAAATGGTTACAGATCATGGGGTTGGCAATGCTAGAGTGCGCCCCAAGTTTCGTGATATAGATCACAGGTAGTGGGAGAAAGGCTCCCAACCGGTCGGCGGTAAGCAGTATCGACCTGTCTGGACAACCTGACAGAGGTACCACCAAGGATGACGGTTTTCTTTCGACACAGTAAGCATTTGCTCGCCTCGCTGGCACTGTTCGGCGTGGTCGGGATGATGCTCGCCATGCGTCCCACCCCTTCCGCAATGGAGAGGGTGATGGATCGTGGTGAACTGGTCGTTATCACCCGTCCCTCCAATACTACCTACTATGAAGACCAGCACGGCGAAACCGGCATGGAATTCGAGCTTGCCAAAGGCTTTGCCGACAGCCTCGGGGTGAAACTCAAGGTGCTGGAGTCCGACGACCTGTCCTACATCCGTTACGCCATCCGTAAAGGCACCGCCGATATCGCCGCAGCAGGCTTGGTGGTGACCCCCGAGCGTACCGAAAGCCTGCGATTCAGCACTCCCTACCAACAAGTGGATTCCCTGGTCGCCCGTCGCCTTGACAGTCCGCGCCTGCGAGATCTTGCCGATTTGGCCGGACACACCGTGGCCGTACCGGCAGGTTCCAGCCATGCAGAGATGCTGATCCAGGCCCAGCTGGAAACCCCGGAACTGGAATTCATTGAAGTGGAAGACGCCACACCAGAGCAATTGCTGGCGCTGGTGGAAGATGGCGAGGTGGATTACACCCTGATCCACTCCAATTCCTATGCCCTGCAGCGAGCCTTGTGGCCAGACCTGATTGCCGACTACACCGTGGCCACCGACATGCCGCTGGCCTGGGCGTTCAATCCCAAGGATGACAAAAGCCTGTATCTGGCAGCCCAGCGCTTCCTGACCCAGGCCAAAGCCGATGGCACTACCGCCAAGCTGGAAGATCGTTTCTACGGGCATGTGGAGTACTTCAACCTGTACGCTGCCCGCAGCTTCATGCGTCACCTGGAAGAACGGCTGCCACGCTACGAAGAGCTGTTCCGCTCCGCTGCAGACGACAACGAATTCGACTGGCGCCTGCTGGCTGCCGTGGCCTATCAGGAGTCCCTGTGGGATCCGGGCGCCATCTCCCCGACCGGGGTGAAGGGCCTGATGATGCTGACCAATGATACCGCTCGGCAGATGGGCATCAGCGACCGTACCGACCCGGAACAAAGCATTCGTGCCGGCGCCGCTTACCTGCGCCGCGTACACGCCAAGATCCCGGACCGCATCCCGGAGCCCAGTCGTACCTGGATGGCGCTGGCGTCCTACAACGTGGGTTTCGGACATCTGGAAGATGCCCGTGTTCTTACCCAGCGCCAGGGCGGCGACCCGGACAACTGGCAGGATGTGAAACAGCGCCTGCCCATGCTTGCCAAACCTGCGTATGCAGAGCAGCTGAAATACGGCACCGCCCGTGGCGGTCAGGCCGTAGTCTACGTCCGCCATATCCGTCGTTACTACGACCTGTTGGTATGGGCCGAAAACAGCCGCCGCCGCGATGATACCCGCGTGGCTCTTCACTAAGATCGCGGCCTGACAGCCCCGGACCTCCCCGTATTTCAGTGATCACGGCTGTAGAGCCAGTTTGTTCCTAGAACAAACCGGGCTGATCGACCTGATGAGCCAACCCCAGCTCGGGCAGATCCGGCACCTTCTCCCGCAACAACCCCTGCCATAACTGCGCCAGTGAAAAGGCCTTCCCGTTGTCCGGCATATGGATGAACATATAGGGCTTGCGGCCCTCGGCAATCCAGTTCGCCATTCGCGGCACCCACGGCGCCAGATACTCACGGTTTGCCTCCAGCTCCGGGTGCCCGATAAACCGCACGACTGGATTTGCCCGCGCCACTGGCAACACATGCACCGGCAACTTCGGCTTCTTGCGCTGGGCATCGCGAGTGCTTTCATCGACTGGGTCGGCCGCAAACAGGGGGCGACTGTCAAAACATACCCGGGCCACCTCTCGCTCACGCAACCCCTGATTCAGGGCACGCTCTGCCTCCCCCTTTTCAAAAAAGGCCGGATGACGCATTTCCACAGTACAGGTCAGCGCATCCGGCAAGCGGTCCAGGAAGCGCCAAAGATTGGCAAGATGCTGAGGTCCAAAGGCGGCGGGCAACTGCAGCAGGAAAGGACCGAATACATCCTGCAAGGGCGCCAGCGTGGTCAGAAAGCGACGCACCTGCGAGTCGGTTCTGGCAAGCAGGGCATCGTGGCTAATCTCTCGCGGAAATTTGAACAGAAAGCGAAAACACTCCGGCACCTGTGATCGCCACACTTCACATTGGGCGGAGGTTGGCGTGGCATAGAAGGTGGTGTTGCCTTCCACCGTGTTGAATACCCGGCTGTATTGCGCAAGCGATGATGGGCCTGCAGGCAAACGTCCCTGCCAGTCAGGGTGCTGCCATTGTGGACATCCCAGATAATACGGCAGGCTCAACATGCCCCCGCCCCATAGAATCCGGCGCCAGCCAGGGCCTCTCGCACGACCGCCACCCGTTCATTGCTCAGCTGTCGATAATCCGGATACGGACTCAGCAGCAGGCGACGGGCTACATCCATGTTAAGCCGCCCCACCGCATCAATCGGTGTCGCCTGATGTGCCAGCCCCTCGAAACGATGCAGGTTTTCCTTGCCCGCAATCCAGTGCCAACCTGCTGCCGGCAATAATTGAGGAGCAAAACATATGGCCGTCTGGGTAAACAGCGCATGATCGCGATAACGACGCCAGTCATCCCCCTCCGGGCTTGCCACCTTGGCCAGCAGGTTGATGATCTTGCGCCAGTGATTGGAGTTTGCCTCAGTCACAGCCTGGGCCGTGGGAGCCTCCGCAAACGTCTCCAGACCCACGGGGCGATGGGGAAGATACAGAATCAGTCTGGCGGTGGCGGAGCCAAGGATGTCGCAGGAGGTCATGCAGCAGAGCCGGGAGAAAGAAAACAGGAGCACCATTCTATCAGCGGCCAACTCGGCAAGTGCACCCCACGAAAGCAACCCTCGCCTTTGCGCCATAAAAACAGGGCCTTCGCGGGTTTAAGGGAATCGTCCACAGAAGAGCCCCTTCCGTAGGAGCGTCGCTCGCGGCGCGATAAAACACGTCGTTAAAGACTGATTTCCCACAGAGGGCACAGGGTTCACAGAGGCAAACCGTCTTCCTCAATGAACCCTGTGCCCTCTGTGATGAAAATGCTTTTGATCCTGGTTTGGGATCGCGCCGCCAGCGACGCTCCTACGGCAAGTGAGGGGGTAAATCGGGCCTTTCACGGAAATCCGCGATGAACCTAAAAAAAAGGCCTGTCGCACGCGACAGGCCCTTTATATTTGGTACAACCGAGTGGATTCGAACCACCGACCCCCACCATGTCAAGGTGGTGCTCTAACCAACTGAGCTACGGTTGTATATTCAACAGGCCGCCTACAACGCCCTGAAGAGGGTGGCAATTCTATGCAGCTTGCCAGGTCAGGGCAACCCCTGAGCGGCACGTCATGATTTTTTTCGTCGTGAACCCCAGGCCGTCTCGATCTGCCGGGCCCGGGTGATGGACTCTTCAACCAACTCGGACTGGTGTTCGGCGAATTCGCGAATGATCTCCAGCGCTGAGCGAACATCACGACGGAAGATGGTTTCCACCAGTGCCTTGAAGAACGACAGGCATTCTTTCACCTCATCGGCCTCCAGATGCAACGCCATGAAATAGGCACGCTGCATGGCCGGCTGCATATTGATCAGAATGTCTTCCACAAAGGGGTTACGGGCGTAAGGGTAGGCATGCTCGAGAAAACGGAAGCTGAGCGCAAAAAAATCATCCAGATCCCGGTCTTCTGCGGCCAGCTGAAGGCCATGCACCAGCTCGATAAAGGAGTCCAGATCCTCTTCTCTTACCACCTTGATGGCTTTGCGGATCACCAACCCCAGCAGCACCTGCATGACCTCATAGAGGCTGCGCACGTGGCTCTCCGACATTTCTTTTACCACTGCCCCGCGACGCGGCAGGATATCGATCAGCTGACGACGCTGCAGAATCAGCAAGGCTTCACGGACCGACCCGCGACTGACCTCCAGCTCACCCGCAACTCGCAGCTCTTGAATACGATCCCCGGCCAACATGTCACCGCGAATAATCTGGTCGGCAAGATGCTGGGCAATTTGCTCCGACAGGCTTTCCTTGGCTTTGAAGCTCACCGTGCCCCCACTACGTCTTGTTTAACAATCATGGCGTGATTGTCCGACTATAGTACAGGGACAGCTAACGACCAACCTTTTGTTGATTGCATATGCCCGACATTGAACAAGGTCGCTCAGCCCACCGGGCCGGCGCCTACAATGCCAACCGGTTCCGTTTTTTTGCTGTCATCCGCTGGCAATAGCCTGCTTATCCCTTAGGATGAGAAGACACTCAAAAGCCGCGAAGCTGCGCGCGGCAAGACGCTCACTTCACGCCCGACCGGGCGCCAGAGACGGAACAACGGGATGACCCCTGAGCTAATTACCCGCCTGCCCCGTCTGGAGGCACTGTTCGACACCCATGTGGAGCGATTCGGCAAGGATCTGACACCTTACCGTAATCATGTGTATCGCCTGGTGAATCTGGTCGCCGCCCAGCGCCCGCTGGAGGCTGACGCGCAAGACAAACTCGCCATTGCCGGTTTTTTCCATGATGCGGGGATTTGGCTGGCAGGCACTTTCGATTATCTCGGCCCTTCTGCCCGACTCGCTGAGCACTACCTCGAAGAACAAGGACTGCAGCACTGGCAGGACGAAATTGGGGAAATGATCGACAACCACCACAAAATCAGCCGTTACCCCCATAGCGACGATGATGCCAACCGGCCGGGACTGGTCGAGGCTTTCCGACGAGCAGACTGGGTGGATGTCAGTCTGGGCATGCTCCGTTTTGGCATTCCTGCTGCCCGGGTACGGCTGATCAAGCGCGCTTTTCCGAATGCCGGCTTTCACCGCTTGCTGCTCAAGCTCGGCGGCCAACAACTCCTTACCCAGCCCTGGCGGCCGTTGCCTATGCTGCGTCGCTGACGCAGGGTTTCAGTTACCCACAACTTCTGTGGATAACTCTGTGAATAGACTGTCAGGAAACGTTCTCAGTACCGGCATTCACTGAGGTGGCAACAAAATGATGAAAATTTGTCCATTTTGTTAAACCATTTAAAATCAATGACTTACATCTACCCACTGTAAATCAACAGGTTAGCGGCCAACGTTCATTTGTCATGTGAAAAATGGTTACTCGCTGTGCAAAACTCTTGCCCATTGCAGGGGCAAATCGCACATCATCGAGGCACGGCACAGGGCAAAGCTGCGGGAATAGACAACCGGGCGGGAACACAGTCACGGCTGGATGGGGGTTCAGGACAGGATGAGAGGCACCCACCCGAACCGATTATCGGGGGGCGCCGGTCAGGTTAACGGCGGAAACTGTAGCTTACGCCCAGCACAACAGCGGGCTCCATCTCCAGATCGTAGCGGTCACGCTCTTCTTCAGAGTCACACGCATTGACGCCCCGATACTCTCCACACTCCAGGGCTTCGAGCACCCCGACCGCACCACTGACGGTCCACCGAGAATACGGTTTCACCCACTGGTGCCCCAATTCGAAAGCAACCCCCAGGCGCTCGTAGTGCCGTTCACCGCCGAGATCACCGCCCATCAGACCGGTATAGAAGCCGCTTTCATCCATCATGCCCCGCTCCATTTTGTGGCGCCAACCGACAACCCAGCGAAATTCCTCGGTATCAAGGCCGGACGAATCGACATAGAAAGCAGGGAGGGCAAAGAAGCTGTTCTGGGTAGTGGCCCACTCCAGATTGAGGCCAACCAGGCCATTGAGGTATCCGATCCCGATCAGGGCATCATCGGCCTGAGCCTGAAAAGGCAGCAGGGCAAGCAGGGACAGTAGCCAGCGACGCATGGCGAACTCCGGTTCTTGTTGTTATGTCTGGCCATTGAGGCGTGGTCAATATTCTTCACACCCCGGTGCCGATTACAAGGCTGTTGCGCCCGCTCACACCGCGCAGGGGTGTGAGCGGTCAGGCTTAAAGCGGGATCTTGTCGATCTCGTCGGCCGTGCTGTCGATGGCACCATCCACTTTTTCCAGCGCTTCATCGGCCGCATTACCGGCCACTGGAATAATTGACAGTACCGCCCCAACCACCGAGCCAGCCGCCCCCACCAGACGCATGGGGGTGGTCGCAATCTTGGTAAGAAAGCAGCCGCTCAGGGCTGCAGTCAGCACGGCAACCGCCGTCATTCGAAGAACCGCTTTCATGGTACGCTCCTTATTATTATCGCGTTCTCTTTATGGCGCTTTCAGTATTCGAACGTCATCCCCAGACGACGCCCCACTTCTTCGTAGGCTTCCACCACGCCCCCGAGGCCTTGGCGGAAACGGTCTTTGTCCAGTTTTTCACGGGTGTCCTTGTCCCACAGCCGGCAACCATCAGGGCTGAACTCATCGCCCAGCAGGACTTCCCCATTAAACACGCCGAACTCGAGTTTGTAATCCACCAGCAGCATACCGCCATCCAGAAACAGCTGCTTGAGCACCTCGTTGACCTTGAAGGTCAATGCTTTCATCTGGGCAACCTGGTCATCGGTGGCCCAGCCGAAGCTGCGGATGTGGTAATCATTGACCATGGGATCCCCCAGGTCGTCATTCTTGAGGAAGAATTCGAAGGTAGGCGGGTTGAGCTCTTTACCCTCTTCCACCCCCAGACGACGACAGATAGAGCCTGCCGACACATTCCGCACCACGCACTCCACCGGAATCATATCCAGCTTCTTCACCAGCGCTTCGGTCGGTGACAACAACTTTTCGAAATGACAGGGAATACCCGCAGCCTTGAGCTTCTCCATGATGGCGGCATTGAACTGGTTATTCACCGCGCCCTTGCGTGCCAGTGCTTCCTTCTTCTTGCCGTCAAAGGCAGAGGTGTCATCACGAAACACCATTACCAGCCGCTCTGCATCATCTGTCGTGAAAACAGACTTGGCTTTGCCGGCATACAACTCGTCGCGTTTTTCCATGGAGAGACCTTTCACCCGGGTCAATATCAAATTACCTGTAGCCAGTCGAACCCCTGGTTCTGACTGGCTACGCCAATACGTTCGTGGCCGGTGTCCAACGCTGCCTGAATCTCGGCCAGCGCCAAAGTAGCCGTGTTGTTCTGTTCGCTCAGATGAGAGAGAACCAGATGCTGCAGGCGATCGGTATTGGCCTGCCGTAGCAGGGCCGCCGCCTGTGCATTACTCAGATGCCCTAACATACCACCCACACGCCGTTTCAACGAGGCAGGATACGGCCCATTCGCCAACATCCGCGGGTCGTGATTGCATTCCAGCACCAGAGCATCGCACTCACTGTAGGCATCCACGACATGAGGCGTAATGGAGCCCAGATCGGTGAGCACACCCAATGTGCGCTGCTGCCAGCCAAAGCGGTACTGGCAAGGCTCGCGGGCATCATGGGGTACCAGCACCGGTAGCACCTCCAGCTCCCCGATGCGAAATGCACGGCCTGGCCGCACTTCTTGCCACTGGGTGTTGCGCAGACTTGCCGGTTTGTCTTCGACTGCACAAGCCGTCCCAAAGGAGCTGTAAACGGGACAACCGGCCTGACGGGCCACCGGCCCGACCCCACGAATATGATCCCCATGCTCGTGGGTCACCAGAATCGCACTGAGCTGCCCCAGCTCAATCCCACGGGCGGCCAGTCGCACGCGGGTTTCTTTTAACGTGAAACCGCAATCTACCAACACCAGGGTGTCACCGGCTTCGATGAGGGTCGCATTGCCCTTGCTGCCACTGCCCAGAGAGGCAAACCGCATCAGCATTGACCCCGCCAGCGGGCAGGGAAAGCGGTCTTTGCAGGGGACTGCGGCACGTTATTCCAGCTCTTCGTAAATACGCTCAAGAATGGCCGAACCGGGGGTTTTCTCTACCAGCGCAGTGCCTTTCTCATTGAGTACCGCCACCTGGATGCCATTGGTGGTATGACTGAGTTTCAGCTGCGCTTCCCGCGCCCCCAGTTCGTACCGGTCCGGGACCCGCAAATAGAAAATACCCACTTCGCGATCCCGGTCGCTGACCCTCAAGTCGGTCTCCTTGAGCGCGTCGTTCACGTATTCCCACGCCCATGCATAACGGGTCGTCATCATGATAATCGGGTAACCGTTGCCATCACGGGCCAGCACTGCCCGAATCGACTCGCCCTTGGGAGCTGGTGTGGCATCGTCCTTGTCCGCCTCATTACCCAACACCACCAGCTGCGGGGGTTGGGGTGGCACGTACTTGTCTTCCCCTTCCTGGGCGCCGATCAGGCGATCTTCCTGACGAGGCACAGAATAAAGCGGCTGCTCGCCGATAAACACGCCCCCCTCAGGCACCTGAATGGGGTCGGTGACGGCTGCATCCCGGTAAAGCAGACTGTTATCCGGTAACCAGCTACACCCAGCCAGGGCAGACAAGGCCAGCAGTGTCAGCGCCAGGCTTGCGCCTTTGCCAGGAATACGCGATGCAGTCGTTACAGTGTGCTTCATTTACCCTCCAGCAGCCCGCACTGACGCATGGTCTCACGCAGCCGCGGCTGGGCCGCCTCAGACAGCGTGACCAGCGGCAGCCGGATACCTGCATCAATGAGGCCCATTTCATAAAGTGCCCATTTCACCGGAATCGGATTGGCTTCGATAAACAGATCACGATGCAGGGGTTCAAGTTCCGCATTCAGGGCACGGGCTTTGTCAGCCTCCCCGGCCAGTGCGGCATCACACATGGCAGCCATCTTGGCCGGCGCCACATTGGCGGTAACGGAAATGTCGCCATGACCTCCCGCCAGGATGAAATCCATGGCGGTGGCGTCGTCACCGGAATAGAGCATGAAATCCTCACCACAGCGCTCACGAATTTCGCGGGCGCGCTCCAGATTACCGGTCGCTTCCTTGATACCAATGATATTCGGCACCTTGCTCAGGCGCTCCACGGTTTCCGGCAGCATGTCGCACGCGGTACGGCCAGGCACATTGTAGAGAATCTGCGGAATGTCCACCGCCCGGGCCACCGCCAGATAATGCTGGTACAGACCTTCCTGGGGAGGCTTGTTGTAATACGGCGTCACCAGCAGGCAAGCATCCGCGCCATCACGCTTGGCATCACGGGTCAGGCGGATGGCTTCTTCGGTGTTGTTGGCCCCGGTCCCTGCGATCACAGGAATACGGCCCTTCGCCACCGCCACCACTTCGCGAACCACACTGTCGTGTTCCTCGAAACCCAGGGTGGCAGACTCCCCGGTGGTGCCCACCGCAACAATCGCGTGGGTGCCTTGTTCCACATGCCAGTCCACCAGCGAACGCAGGCGTTCCCAGTCCACTGAACCATCCGCGCGCATGGGGGTAACCAGCGCTACAATGCTACCGCGAATCATGCCTCTCTCCTGTTGGGCGCAAAACTGGTGCGCAAAGCCGGAAAACCGCCGCATCGGCCCCGGCCAAAGGGTGAAGGGCGCTATGGTAAACGCCGACAGGGCCGGACGCCAGATGTGGCCGGTCAAACCCGCCTTTTCGCCAGCATCGACTCTCCCGAAGCGGCCGTCTACACTTTCCTGACCCATAACCTTACGGACCCTGGAATCATCACCAGGCCACCGAAGGACGGATTGTACTGCCCGGTCTGGGCAGGACCTTTATTGAGGACAAGGACAACGCCATGGAACAGCTGATCGTCATCTCCGCCCTGGGTACCGACCGCCCCGGCATCGTGGAAGCCCTGTCCCGGGCAGTGCTGGACCGCAAAGGGAACATTCTTGATTCACGGATGACCGTGCTGGGGGGCGAATTTGCCGTGCTGATGCTGGTCAGCGGCAGCAATGACACCCTGGATCAGCTGGAAGCCGACCAGCAGACGCTGACCGGGGATCTGGACCTGCTGATCACCCTCAAACGTACCCGCCAGCGCGACACCCGCCCCAGCAGCCTGCCCTACGAGGTTGAAGTGGTCGCCATGGACAATCCCGGCATCGTCCATGAAATCGCCAATTTCTTCTCCTCCCGTAACATCAACATCGACGACCTGCACACCGGCACCTATGCCGCGCCCCACACCGGCACGCCCATGTTCAGCCTTCACCTGGTGTTGAGCATGAACGCAGAACAATCCGTGGCCCAGCTGCGCGACGCCTTCCTGGATTTCTGCGAGGCCCGCAATCTGGACGCCACCATGAGCCCGAAGCGCTGAGGCGCTTCTGGATAACGCTTACACGCCCGATAACACGAGAGATCTAACCCCGATATGGCACATCCCAAAATTGGCAACCTGGCCCCCAATTTCAAACTCCCCGATCAGGATGACAACCTGGTGGAACTGAAGTCCTTCAAGAATGAGCACCCGGTAGTGATCTTCTTTTACCCCAAGGCCATGACCCCTGGCTGCACCACCCAGGCTTGCGGGATTCGCGACACCCGTGCGGAACTGGAGAAGCGCGGGGTAAAGGTATTCGGCATCAGCCCGGACCCGGTCAAACGCCTGCCCAAGTTCATCGAGAAACATGACCTGAACTTCAGCCTGTTATCCGATGAAGATCACGCCGTGGCGGAAAAGTACGGCTGCTGGGGCATGAAGAAATTCATGGGCAAGGAATTCATGGGGCTGATCCGCACCACTTTCATTGTCGGCAAAGATGGCAAATTGCTAAAGGTCATGGACAAGTTCAAGACCAAAAGCCACCACGAAGATCTGCTGGCAGAACTGGACGAGCTGGGGATCTAGCAGGCTGCTGAAAAGCCCTTTACATGCTCAGCGTGGCCTGGAAGGGTGCAGCTGTTGTGTTATGTCGCGACGGACAGGGTTGCTCCCTTTCCTGGCGGTATCTGGAGGCGCCGCCACGGCGCCTCTTGCTGTGTTTAGTCGCCAGTAGCCTGTTCAGCCACCGGATAACTTCCCTCCCGGGGCCAGGCATTCAACACGGCCTTGAACAGGGTCGCCAGGGGAATCGCGAAAAACACCCCCCAGAGCCCCCACAAGCCACCAAATAGAAGAATGGCAGTAATAATCGCGACCGGATGCAGATTCACCGCCTCAGAAAACAGTAGCGGGACGAGAATATTGCCATCAATAAACTGGATGATGCCGTAGACCACCATCACCAATGCAAACTCGCCACTCCAGCCAAACTGCACATAGGCCACCGCCGCGACAGGCAACGTCACCACGGTCGCCCCGATATACGGCACAACCACAGAAAGCCCTACCAACACACCTAACAACACCGCGTAATGCATATCCAGCAGAACAAAGGCGATAAAGGTAACGCTGCCCACCAGCAGGATCTCCACTGCCTTGCCACGGACGTAGTTCGCGATCTGCCCGTCCATTTCGTGCCAGACATGGCTCAGTACCCGACGCCGACTGGGCAAGAATTGCATCAGCCAACCCACAATGGCGTCCTTGTCCTTGAGAAAAAAGAACACCAGCAGAGGCAACAGCACCAGAAACACCATCACTTCCACAATATTGGGAATAGAGGCCAACGACAGGGTCAAGACCCCCTGTCCGGCTTCCGCCACCTGCCTCTGGATGACGGCAATCACCGAGTTCACTTGCTCAAGGGAAATTACTTCCGGGTAATGCACCGGTAATTCCCGCAACCAGGCCTCACCATTCTTCAACACATGGGGCAACTGCTCCTGGACCAGCAAGGCGGTTTGCCGCCAGACCATGGGTAACAACAGCACCAGTGTCATGACCAGCAAACCCAGAAACAAGGCGAAGACCAGGTTCACCGCCAGCATGCGCCTCATGCCGCGCCGCTCCAGCCCTGACACCAGCCCCTGCATTAAATAGGCAATCACGATAGCCGCCAGTACCGGCGCCAGCATGCCCCCGAAAAAGGCGATCAGCAGGCCTGCTGCCAGAAGGACGACCAGCAGATAAACCGCTTCCTCGTCAGAAAAATACTGGTCCGCCCAGTTGCGTAAAATCCGCAGCATCAGTTCTCCTGTTCACCGCGACGAATCACAAGAATAAAACGGCCTGATGTCTCCTCACTGCGAACCAGCTCGTGGCAGGATTGTCTCAGATAGGCAGGAATATCGTTGGCCGAAGAGGCATCAGTGGCGATCACTTCCAGCACCTGGCCTGGCTGCATATGACGCAAAGCCTGGCGGGTTTTAAGAAGCGGCATGGGGCATTGCTGCCCGGAAGTATCCAACTGGAGATCAGTCACAGGGTCCGTCATGCTATTCATTGATTGCCATCCTGACGGCATTATAGTCACAACCCGGCCTGCCCGACATGGAGCCATTGATTGAAGTTGCTATCCCGCACACTCTTGCTGTTCTGCTGCCTGCTGACAGGACCTGCCAGTGCCAATGATGATTTGCCGGTACTGGGAGACCCCACTTCAGCATTGATGTCAGCAGATCAGGAGTACCGTCTGGGCCGTGCCTGGCTGCGCAGCCTGCGTGGGCAAACCTCCATCATGAACGACCCGATGGTGCAGGAATATGTGGAAAGCCTGGTCTACCGCCTCGCGTCCTACAGCGACCTGAAAGAGCCGGATCTGGACATCGTGGTGGTGAACAGCCGCCAGATCAACGCCTTCGCCGTACCCGGCGGCGTCATCGGGCTGAACGCCGGCCTGTTCCTGAATGCTGACAGCGAAGACGAAGTCGGCGGGGTGGTCGCTCACGAAATTGCCCACGTGAGTCAACGCCATTTTGCCCGCCGCTACCTGGATTCCAAGAAAGTGAATACGGCGGTACTTGCGGCCATGCTGGCCAGCCTCGCCGTGGCCATCGCCGGAGACGGGGAAGCCGGCATGGCAGGCATGGCTGCCACCCAGGCGGGCGCCATTCAGGCGCAATTGGCCTATTCACGTCAAAACGAGCGGGAAGCTGACCGCGTTGGCATGCAGACCCTGGCTGCAGCAGGGATGGATCCGGATGCGATGCCGCGATTCTTCGAACGCATGCATGATGGCCAGCGCTTTGCGGGCCGGCCACCGGAATTTTTGCTCACTCACCCGGTCACCGAAAGCCGTATCGCGGACAGCCGTGCACGGGCACGCAATCTCCCGTCCCCACGCCTGAATGTCTCTCCCCATTACCTGCTGATGCAGGCAAGACTGCGCGCCGCGTTTATCCAGAGCGACAGTCAGGCCATCGATTACTTCAGGCGTTACACCAACGAACACAGTGCGCTGGCCCTGCAGGCCGCCCAGTACGGGCTGGCACTCAGTTATCTGCGCGCCAACCACTACGAGCAGGCCCGCAAACTGATGCAGTCGCTGGCAGACCAGCACCCGGATGAGCTGTGGTTCCGGTTGGGGCTCACGGAAATCGCGCTGGATGAAGGACGCTACCCCGAAGCCATCAAGCAAGCCCGCTGGGTGCTGGATATTGCCCCCGGTAACTATGCCGCCTCCGTGCTGCTGAGCCGGGCTTACCTGCGCAGCAATCAACCTGACAACGCCCTGCCGATCATCAAACCGTTACTGGCACAACGCGGCACGGACCCCGCCATCTGGGAGCTGGCTGCCGATGCTTATGGCAACAGCGGAGACCGGGTACGCGCACTTCACGCCAAGGCAGAAAGCCAGTTCCTGCGCGGCAATGACAGCAAAGCGCTACAGCAAATGAACTATGCACTGCGCGATGCGCGGGAAGACTTTGCCCTGTACAGCAAGCTCAACGGGCGACTAAAGCAGATGCAGACACTGTCAGAAGAAAAGTTCTAGATCGCGGTCGAACGACCGCTCCCACCACCAAGGCGACGGTGACTGCCGGGGGGGGCCAGGCAACGTGTCGGGTCGTGTGGAAGCGACAAACAGGTCAATAAATCGCCGCTTTCTCCCCGAAGACTGGCACCTGGGCGTGAAGTCCTTACAATCGTTCCTTCTTTTGCCCCGGTAGCTCAGCTGGGTGAGTTCGGGGCTCTCCAAAGCATGCTTTGGCCGAACGAACGCGAAGCGGATACCGCCGCTTTGCCGGCGCCCGGAGGGCGAGCAAACGCCTAATAAATCGCCGCTTGCTCCCCGGAGACTGGCACCCGAGCGTGAAGTCCTTACAATCGTTCCTTCTTTTGCCCCGGTAGCTCAGCTGGATAGAGCAAGCGCCTCCTAAGCGCTAGGTCGGATGTTCGAATCATCTCCGGGGCGCCACTTCCCCCTGAATTAAGCCCTTCCCGGGCTTAATTCAGGCTAAAAATGAACCAAATTCACGATACAGACATCCATGCAGAACTCTTCATCGCCCGCAACGCTGAGCCCCTGGCTGGTTCTGCTGATGGCCGCGACCACCGGCCTGGTGGTCGCGAGCAACTACTATGCGCAGCCCCTGCTGCACACTATCGCTGACCAACTGGCGCTCTCTTACGCCAGCGCCGGGATCATTGTCACCACCGCCCAGGCCAGCTATGCCGTCGGCCTCATTCTGCTGGTCCCCCTCGGGGACCTGCTGGAGCGCCGGGGGCTGGTGGTCACGATGATGTTGCTTGCCACCGGCGGATTGCTGGTCAGTGCCAGCGCCACATCGTTACCCATGTTACTTGCCGGAACGGCGATCACTGGCGCATTCTCGGTGGTTGCTCAGGTGCTGGTTCCCTTCGCCGCCACGCTCTCCCCTGTGGCCCACCGCGGCCGGGTTGTGGGTACGGTCATGAGTGGCCTGCTGCTGGGCATTCTGTTGGCCAGAACCGTCGCAGGCGCACTGTCCTCACTGGGCGACTGGCACACAGTCTACTGGGTGGCTGCCGGGCTGATGCTGGTCAATACCGCGATTCTGTTCCGCGCCCTGCCTCGCTACCGTCAGAACAGTCGGCTCAGTTATCCGCGCCTGATCGGATCGGTCGCTGTCCTGTTTGTGCGCTATCCCCTTTTCCGGCAGCGGGCCCTCCTGGGATGTCTGATTTTTGCCCTTTTCAGTATCTTGTGGACACCACTGGCCTTTTTGCTTTCCGCTTCTCCCTGGGACATGTCCGATGCCACCATTGGCTTGTTCGGGCTGGCCGGAGCGGTGGGCGCCCTGTCCGCACGCCACGCCGGCGTTCTCTCTGATCGGGGCCACAGCCGCATCCTGACCCTGGGCGGATTGGCCTTGCTCTTCGGCTCCTGGTGGCTGCTCAAACTGGGAGCGGAGTCTCTGCTCGCACTGGTGGCAGGGATCATGGTGCTGGACCTGGCACTGCAGACAGTGCATATCACCAATATGAACCTGGTGTTCTCGCTGGATGAACATATCCGCAACCGTCTGAATTCCGGCTACATGTTCCTGTACTTTCTGGGTGGCGCCGGGGGCTCTTTAGGCTCTGCTCGTGCCTACGACAACTTCGGTTGGGACGGAGTTGTCCTGCTGGGAGCAGGCATCGGGCTGATTGCCTTGCTGTATGGGGGCTGGCTTTGCCGCCGACAGGTTTGACGCTGTTTAACAGCCCGGCAATTTACCCGGCGCGCTTAGTGCTCTACATTCAGGGACAGGACTAATCGAAAAGGAATGACACGATGAAACTGCTGGGATTGCTGCAACTGGCGCTGGCGATTTATGCCATCGTCATGATTATTCAGTCTTCCGCTGAAACAGGTGCGAAGGTGCTGTGGGTGCTGCTGGTACTGATCCTGCCCCTTGTTGGCCTGATCATCTGGGCGCTGATGGGACCGGGCTCTCCGCTGAAGCGTTAGCAACCGACTTCAGCTCTGCACTTTTCTGCCAACTCTCTGGAACGCGGTAATAGCCCGTGTCCACCCCCTGGAAGCGCGGCTGATTGATCACCCGGCGCAACCTCTTCAGTGAAAAGTAGGGAATGTCGCGCAGAATGATATTGGCAATCCAGGCGGGGACTACCCCGCCTGGATCCAGTACGACCTCAATAGTGACTTCCACTTCACCCGGTTCTACCGGTGAAAAACGGTAATAGCCTTCCATCTGCGGCATTCGCACATAGCCATCCTGCTCCGGCATGCTGCTTTCGTGAAGGAAAAATGGCATGACCAGATCATAGGATTCTGGCTCTTGGTAGAACTGCACACGAAGCGGTGCATCCCGGTCACTGACGGGCCAGGGCAACCGGGTAGTCACGTAAACATCACGTTTGTAGTGGGAATGACGGCGCAAGTCCCGAATTTCCGAGACCATGTGCATGAAGGACGCCACGGAATCATAGTCATCCATCAGCACACCAATGGACTTGAAGTCTTCCACAGGCATGCGGGCAACACCCCGAAAGGTCTTCAGGCGGGAACTGTCGTCATCCTGGCGAAAAACCTGGATATCATCCCGGTCCGTCACCATGATCCAGCCGTCATCCGCGGCGAAGGCCGGCATGACCCCCAGCAAGGCCGCCAGCACCAGTAATACTCTTGTCAGCATCCACTCTTCCTGACGCGTTCCCGTTTCAAACCAGCAGCTCTTACCGGCCACCTTCTCCTGAGCGCGCACTTTATCGCCAGCAGAGACACACCGATACATCATGTCTACAATAGCGTGATCCAGCCCACACAAATGCTGGCACTATGCCATGATACAAAAGCATGAACGGAGTTTACAGATAGGGTTCCATCAGATGCGCCAACGCATTACGGACCCGTCGCCAGGGAGGCATCTCCTGAAAGGCTGCAACATCCATCCGGCGACAGCGGGGAAGACGCTGGTCAATACGGGCATCCACCGTACTGGCAAGCGCATCGCTATAGCATTCCAGATCAAATTCGAAATTCAGTCGCAGACTGCGGGCATCCCAATTCCCTGATCCCAGCATTACCCAGTGCCCGTCAACCGTCATAACCTTGCTGTGATCAAACGGCGGCGGCGACAGGTACAGTTCAGCCCCCTCACTCACCAGCCAGCGTAATGCATGCAGGCTGGCCCAGTGCACCATGCGGAGGTTGTTTTTCTGCGGCACAATCAGCTGCACTTGCACCCCCTTGAGCATGGCCAGCTGCAAGGTCGCCAGCAGCGTAAGATCGGGCACGAAATAAGGGGTAACGATCCGGATACGGTGTTCTGCGGCACCAATAGCCGCCAGCAGAGTCAGCCGTCGCTTGTCAAAATCCGCATCCGGGCCAGCACTGATCCCCCTGGCCTGCACATCTCCCAGCTGCGCCAGCCCACGGTAACTGGTTTCCAACAGTTCACCGCGGCTGAACAACCAGTCTGCTGCAAAACTGCGTAGCAACTGCCCCACCACCGGCCCTTCCAGCCGCGCATGCAGGTCGGTGATGGACGGAGGGCTCTGAATGTAGCCAGCACGAATATTCATGCCACCGGTGAAACCGGTTTCCCGGTCGACAATCATGAATTTACGGTGGTTTCTGAGATTAATGTAAGGCATCCGCCAGGGCGCAAGCGAGTAGAGGAAGCGTTGCACCGGCACCTTGTTGCGGCGCAACCGCCAAACCACAGACGGCAGGGAATACAGTGAACCAACCCCATCCACCAGCACCCGCACCTTCACCCCGCGCTGGACCGCCCGAGCGAGAGCTTCCACCACCGGTCGACCGGCAGCGTCATTACCAAAAATGTAGGTCGCCAGAAAAACGCTTTCGTTGGCGCCCTCGATCGCGTCCAGCATTTGCTGATAGGCCGCCGGCGCATCCAGGGGCGTAATGCGGTTACCATCGGTAAGAGGCAAATGGGTCAGACGCCCTACCAGCCGGCTCAACTCCTGAAAATGCCCATGCAGTGGCAGGGGTTCAGCCGCCACACGCCAGCCTTCATCGGTCTCGATCTTGCCACCGGTGAGCTGCCGGGCACGGCGGCGGATACGGTTCACGCCCAGCAGGAAGTACAGCAGAGCACCAAACACCGGCACCAGCCAGACGAGTCCGGTCCAGGCCGCTGCGGCCCGGGCATCGCGCTTGTTCTGTGAAACATGGATGGTGACCGTGATGGCCAGGGCGATACTGATCATTGCCGCCAGATGCGGCCAGAACGGTTCCAGCCGCAGCAGCCAACGGTCAATCCCCTGCCCCCACTGCGTTATGAATGCGTCCATTCCTCTCCTTGCCGGACCGCCAGAATTCACCTTGTCTCGATACAGTGCAATGCTGGCAACATAGCACAAATCCCTGTTTTAACGGGTAGTTACCTCTGTCACACCGGTGACATTTTTGCGCTTTCCGTCCCGTTTCACTAAAATGCGCCCTCTTTTGGGTCAGTGACTGCACACTGGCAGCGTCCTGCTTCCCCGCTAATGGCTGGAAGACGGGCAAGACCCAGGTCCCTCGCGTCCCTAGTGGCGTACAGCGACGAGCCACGGCTCGTGTTCAGTACCGGCCGCCGCCGGTTATCAGTAGTAATGACTAATTCCGCTGGTTTAGGCAGCCAGTGTACCGGTGTTGGCGTGGCGTCTTCGCGCAGCAACGCATCGGCACATGATGAGGAGCGTAACCATGCCCGAGACCAATACGGTTATTCCGCTGCACCAGAGCGAGCACACACAGTTTGATGAGCCTCGCCGCTTCAAGGTGTTCACCGCCAAACAACTCGACAAGATCGAGCCACTCAAGCGTCTGGATGACGACACCCGCTTCGCCATGGAGGTCGTTGCCAATGTCCTGCCGTTCCGGGTAAACGAGTACGTCATCAACGAACTGATCAACTGGGACAAGGTTCCCGACGACCCAATCTACCAGCTGACATTCCCACAGAAAGGGATGCTGGCACCGGAGCACTTCGACCGGGTTACCAATGCCATGCGCGGTGGAGACAAGGACCACATCAAGGCCGTGATCGCGGAGGTACGTGAAGCACTGAACCCTCACCCGGCAGGCCAGATGGAACACAATATGCCGGAAGTGGATGGCGAGAAAATCGACGGCATCCAGCACAAGTACAACGAAACGGTGCTGTTCTTCCCCAGCCAGGGGCAGGTGTGTCACAGCTATTGCACGTTCTGCTTTCGCTGGGCCCAGTTCATCGGCGACAACGATCTGAAGATTGCCGCCAAGGAAGCAGGTCAACTCAAGAAATATATCCAGGCACACCCGGAAATCACTGATGTGTTGATCACCGGTGGCGATCCTTTGGTAATGAAAACCAAAAACCTGCGCGCCCATATCGAGCCGTTGCTGGAACTGGAACAGATTCGCACCATCCGTATCGGTTCCAAAGCCCTGACGTTCTGGCCCTACCGGGTGGTCTCGGATGCCGACGCTGACGACCTGCTGGCACTGTTCCGCGAAGTCCAGGCCAGCGGAAAGCATCTGGCGCTGATGGCTCACTACAACCACTGGCAAGAACTGGAAACCGACATCGCCAAAGAAGCGGTGCGACGAGTTCGTGCCACCGGTGCGGTCATCCGTGCCCAGGGACCGTTGCTGGCCCACATCAACGACAACGCCGATGACTGGGCGCGTCTGTGGCAAACCCAGGTAGAGCTGGGCATTGTGCCGTACTACATGTTCGTGGAACGCGACACCGGCGCCCGCCACTACTTTGAAGTGCCACTGGCCAAAGCGTGGGAAATTTATCGGGACGCCATGAAACAGGTATCGGGTATTGCCCGAACGGCCCGCGGCCCGAGCATGTCCAGCCACCCGGGCAAGGTCGAGATCCAGGGTGTGACCGAAATCAACGGTGAGAAGGTCTTCGCGTTACGGTTTATCCAGGGCCGCAACCATGACTGGGTACAGCGACCCTTCTTTGCCAAATACAACGAAGAGGCGACGTGGCTGAACCATCTGGAACCGGCTTTCGGTGAAGACACCTTTTTCTTTGACGATGAGTTGGCCGCCATGGAACGCGGATAGCTGCCTCGCCAACCAGCGCCCCGCTTTGCGGGGCGTTTCCATTTGCGGGCGAGCAATCTGGATACTCCACCCATCGCCCCAGCAACACCAACCCGGCTGTTCAGAAAAATCACCCATGCCCCGAATCGGGCATGGTGTTCCTGACACCATTACGCTAATAATTCCCCGGCACGACGACGTTTATTTTTTGGAGAAAAACCATGAAAAAAGGCTTGCTCAGCGCCCTTTGCGCCATGATGCTCACCGGCTGTCTCGGCCAGAACGCCCTTTTCGATACCGTTCAGGACTGGAATGCCGAAGCGACCAACAACAAGTTTGTGAATCAGGTGATTTCTTTCGCCTTCTGGTGGATTCCGGTTTACGGGCTCAGCCTGCTGGGTGACATCGTAATCTTCAACTCTATCGAATTCTGGACCGGTACCAACCCGATCAGCCAGGAAGGCGCCAAAGTCGCAGGCACCACCGAAACCGTCACTGACGGCCTGGGCAACGAAGCCCAACTGACCTACCACGCTGATGGTTCCATCGGCGTGCTGGCCACCAGCGGAGAGGTGGCAGAAAGTTACACCCTGATCAAGGAAGGCAGCAAAGTGATCAAGGTGCAGAACGGACAACGTGAAGTGCTTGGCTCCATCATGCTCTGAGACGATGTGACGATGCGCAGGCAGGCATTGCTGCCTGCGCATCAACACAGACGAGACAGCGTAATCAGCGCCTGCTCTACCCGGTTATCCCATTTTACCGCGCAGTTAAGACGCAGGCAGTTGGTAAACTTCCCGGTAGCGGAAAACAAGGCACCCGGCGCAAAACTCACCCCCTGTTCCTGAGCCTGTTCAATCAATTCTGACGTATCAATGTCACCGGGCAACTCCAGCCACAGCACAAACCCTCCGGCAGGTCGGCTAACCCGTGTTTCGGCAGGAAATAACTGCGTTACACGCTCCGTCATTCGGGCAACACTGCGAGCATGCTCACCGCAAACCTGACGAAGATAACGGTCGTAATGTCCTCTCTCCAGATAGCGAGCCAGCGCCAGCTGGGACGGCGTAGAAACCGACACCGTATTGATGAACTGCAGATAACGCGCCTTTTCGGTGTAAGCATCCGGGGTCACCATCCAGCCCACACGCAATCCCGCCGACAACGTCTTGGAGGAAGACGAGCAGTAGAAAACCTGCCCCGTTGAATCCCAGCTCTTGATCGGTCTGGGTCGCCGCCCGGTCAACGGAAGGTCCCCATAGATATCATCCTCCACCAGCGGCACCCGGTGTCTGGCCAGCAAGGCCAGCAAAGCTTGCTTTCGCTCATCCGACAGGCACACCCCCAACGGGTTCGAGAAATTACTCACCACCACGCAGGCAGATACCTTCCAGCGCTCCAGCGCCAGAGTGAGTGCGTCCAGGGAGATGCCGGTCTCGGGATCCGTGGGAATCTCCAGCGCCTTGAGCCCCAGTGACTCAATCACCTGCAGCAACCCATAGTAGGTCGGAGACTCAATGGCCACCGTATCTCCCGGCTGAGTGACCAGTTTCAGGGCTATCGCAACCGATTCCTGACAACTGTTGGTAACCAGTACCTGCTCAGGGCGAGTGGGACACTGCAAGGCGGCCATACGACGTGCAATCTGGGTGCAGAGTTCAGGCGCTCCGGGGGGAAATTCGTAGCCCACGCAACGTCTTCGTTGTTCGCGAAGCACCCCGTGAAAGACTTTTTCCATGGTCGCCACCGGCATGTACTCCGGGGCCGGCACCGCCGCCCCCAGGTTAACGATCGCCGGATTATTCACATTCTGCAGAATCTGTAATACCCGCTCCTGCCCGGTGATACGACGCGGCCGCCGGCTCGCCCGGGCCACCCTGGGAGGTTCAAGCTCGGCAAGCGGTGGACAGACGTAATACCCGGATCTCGACCGTGCTTCCAGGACACCTCGCTGCTCCAATTCCCGACAGGCATTCACCGCGGTGGAGACACTCACCTGATGCTGTGCCGCCAACATGCGCACCCCGGGTAACCGACTTCCCACGGGATACGCCTGCTCGCGAATCAGTTCCTGAAGGGTATCCGCAAGGCGTTGATACAAAGTCATGGCAATTACCGATACAGATAGCGTTACAACAGGCAGCACAGTTTTATAAAAATACAATCTGTACTGCATCAATTTTGTTTTCTTATATCTGTATCGATACGGCTTGTCCACCTACTCTGGAACACCTTCCAGAGCCAATGGATGCCAGCCATGCCAATGGAGCAGATTTTCGCCCTTGTCGGCTTTGTTGCCGTAATGACCGGAACCCCCGGCCCCAACAACCTGATGCTGGTTTCTTCCGGCGCCAACGCCGGCTTCATTCGTTCGTTGCCGCATATTCTGGGTATCGTGATCGGCTGTCAGATCATGCTGCTGTGCATCGCGCTGGGGCTCGGCCAGCTGCTGAGTCACTCCCCCTCTCTGATCAACGGGTTGCGCATAACCGGTGCCCTTTATTTACTGTGGCTGGCCTGGCAGCTGGTGCGAAACCGATCCCTGCAGGACCACCCGCAGCAGCAACAGCCCCTGACCTTTATCCAGGCGGCGCTGTTCCAATGGGTTAATCCCAAAGCCTGGATGATGACGTTGACCGGGGTGGCCACTTTTACCCAACCCCACAACTTTACCCCCAGCATGCTGCTGCTTGCCGGCACCTTCGTGGTTGTGGGTTTGCCGCTGATCAGTAGCTGGAACCTGTTTGGCGCGGCATTAAAGAACGGCTTGAAAAAAGGAAAACATCTGCGGTATTTCAATCGCGTCATGGCGGTACTGCTGGTTGCCTCCTTGTATCCCACCTTTGGCATACAACCCAGTCAGGCCAGCGAGGTGCAGCCGAGCTCCTCCCCCGCGCCTCAGCCAGAGCTGAAACGGGACAAGCTGGAATGGTGGATGAGCGTGATGTAAACCGGCGACACACGTAAAGTCAGGGCAGAAAACCGCCTTGGCCCTTCCTCCCTTCGACGGACTCCCTTAGGCTTGGCGTTTGGCAATGCTATACAAGGAATGTCCATGCAAAACGGGCTGATGGTGCTACACAGCAACCGTCTGGAAACCCTCACTGAACTGGTGGCGGACTGGCTTCGTCGCCAGCCGTTGTCCCCGTTGGAAACAGAGACGTTTCTGGTGCAATCCAATGGCATGGCCCAATGGCTGAAACTGCAACTCGCCCAATCTCTGGGGATCAGTGCCGGCTACCAGTTCCAGATGCCCGCCCGTTTTTTATGGAACGCCTATCGCGCCGTGCTGGGGGAGGAACAGGTCCCACGCACTTCGCCCTTCGACAAATCCCGGTTGCTGTGGCGTCTGTATCGTTTGCTGCCGACTCTGCTGGACGATCCACACTTCGGCCCGCTACGGCACTTTCTTACCGATGACCAGGACTGCCGCAAGCGGCATCAGCTGGCGGAACGGTTGGCGGATCTCTATGACGCCTACCAGGTGTATCGCGCCGACTGGCTGACCGACTGGGAAGCCGGCCGCGATCAACTGCGCAAGGCCCACGACCGCAACGCCCACGATGATTTCCCCGACAGCCAGCGCTGGCAGGCCCATCTCTGGCGCGCCGTACTGACAGACATGGACGACGACAAACAGGGCCTCAGTCGCAGCGCCATCCATGACCGTTTTATCGAAACGTTGAAGAGCGGCGAAACGCCACCCGGCCTGCCGCGTCGCCTGATCATCTTTGGCATCAGCGCCCTTCCCCAGCAATCCCTGGAGGCCCTCGCCGCACTCAGCCAGCACTGCCAGATCCTGATGCTGGTGCAGAACCCCTGCCAGCACTACTGGGCAGATATCGTGGAAGACCGTCATCTGCTCCGGCGTCAACTGGACGAGCGCAAACGTCACCTCGACCTGCTGCCAGAGAACCGGGTCAATCCGCTGCTGGCCGCCTGGGGCAAACAGGGCCGGGACTTTATCGGGCTGCTCTATGATCACGATGATCCGGACAGCTACCGCAGCGCGTTCCAGAACCAGATCGACCTGTTCACGGATTTAACACCGGGCACGCTGCTGGAACAGTTGCAGCAGGATATTCTCGATCTGGAACCGCAGCCGGCTCCGGATCAGCGACCGCTCCTGCAACCGGGTTCGTCCCTGCATTTCACCATCGCCCACAGCCCCCAGCGGGAGGTAGAGATCCTGCAGGATGCGTTGCTGAAACGCTTTGCCGAGGACCCCACCCTGCAGCCCCGGGACGTGATTGTGATGGTGCCGGATATCGAGGCCTACGCGCCCTACATTGATGCGGTGTTTGGTCGCATGGCGCGGGACGATCCCCGCTACCTGCCTTACACCCTCAGCGACCGCAGTGCCGGTGCCGCCTCGCCCATGGCCCAGGCCATGGAGTCCCTGCTGCACCTGCCCCAATGGCGCTTCACCGCCAGCGACATTCTCGACCTGCTGGAGGTGCCTGCAGTGCGCCAGCGCTTTGCCATCGAGGAAAGCGACTTGCCCCAGCTGGCCAGCTGGATTGATCAGGCCCGTATCCGCTGGGGGCTCAACAGCGACCAGCGCCACACCCTGGACGTCCCCGGCTTTGAACAAAACAGCTGGGCGTTCGGGCTCAAACGCATGCTGGCCGGCTACCTGATGGGCGATGGCCCCGCCTGGAATAACATCCAGCCGCTGGACGAAGTAGCAGGGCTGGGCGCCGAGCTGGCCGGGCGACTGTCACGCTTGCTGGAGAATCTGGAACAGCACTGGCAGGCCTTCCGCGACAGCGCCACTCCGACCCAATGGCAGCTGCGTTTCAGCCAGCTGCTGGACGATCTGTTTGCCCCCGACGAACAGGACGATCAGGGCCTCGATGCCGGCCTGCGCGATGCCCTCAACGACTGGCTGGCGGCCTGTGGCGAAGCGGATTTCGACAAGGCCCTGCCGCTGACCGTGGCCCGCCGCCCACTACTGGATGCACTCAATTCCGAAAGCCTGTCGCAGCGCTTCATGGCCGGGCGCATCAACGTCTGTACCCTGATGCCCATGCGAGCCATTCCGTTCCGCCATGTCTGCCTGTTGGGCATGAAAGACGGCGATTACCCCCGCCCGCAGCAGCCCATGGATTTCGACCTGATGCGCCAGTGGGGCAACTATCGCCCAGGGGATCGCTCCCGGCGGGACGACGACCGTTACCTGTTTCTGGAAGCCCTGCTCAGCGCCCGCGACAGCCTTTATATCAGCTGGACCGGCCGCAACGTGCGCGACAACAGCGAACGTCCGCCTTCGGTACTGGTGGCCCAGCTGCGCGATCACATCAACCAGCGCTGGCACTGCGACCATGGCGACCCGGTAGAGGCCCTCACCCAGGCCCATCCCCTGCAGCCCTTCAGCGGCCAGTACTTTGATGCCGCCAACGATGCCCTCAACACCTATGCCAATGAATGGCGTGTACTGCATGATGGCGAGGCCCCGCGGGTGGACAATCGCCAGCCGTTGCCGCCACTGGACGTGGACGAACCGGTGAACTGCAGCGTCCTGGGTCGCTTCCTCAAACAACCGGTGGCGCATTTTTTCGAACGCCGGCTCAAGGCAAAACTGAAACTGGAACGCCAGGTACTCGAAGACAGCGAACCCTTCGGTTTCGATGGGCTGCAACGTTATCAACTGCAGGATCAGCTGGTCAGTGATGCCCTGCAGGTGGGTCCGGAACAGGCACAAAGCACCATGCAGGCCACTCTGAACCGGCTGGCCGCCAGCGGCGACCTGCCCCTGCATCCGTTTGAAGAAGGTAGCCGTGACAGCTTGTTGGTGCCGCTGGCCGATCCGCTGGACGATTACTTTGCCCTGTTGGCCCAGAGCGGCAGCCCGCAGCCCCAGCAGGAAATCCGTCTGACCGCTGGCCCCCTGCCACTGGAAGACTGGCTCACCGATCTGCGCGGCGCCACCGCCAACCCCCAGCGGCTGGTCCTGCAGACCGGCAGGCTGGAAAACCGTTACGACAAGCTGTGTCGCGACTGGGTAATTCATCTGGCTGCCTGTGCTGCCGGTTACCCGCTCACCACCCGCATACAGGGCCAGGATGGGCGCTTTACCTTGCTACAGGTGACCCAGCAGGCAGCCCAGCAGCATCTCGACCAGCTTGGTCATGCCTGGCAACAGGCGCTCTGCCATCCGCTACCGGTGGCCTGTGCCACCGCCTTTGCCTTCCTGGCGGAAGAAGATGAAGAGAAAGGCGTGAAAGCAGCAAGGAACAAATACACCAGCAGCGATTTCAGCCGAGGGGAAGTGGATGACCCGTCACTGGCCCGCGCCTGGCCGGATTTCGATACGCTCTGGGCACAGACAAAAGAGGAAGAACCGCTGTTTCTTTACTGGACAGAACAACTCTATGCGCCCCTCTTCCTGAACAGCCAGTGGGCCGAACTGGGGGACCTGTCATGAGCCATAACGACGGATGTCAGGCCCCACCGCTACCGATCACCTTCCCTCTGCATGGCACCCGGTTGATCGAAGCCAGCGCCGGTACCGGCAAGACCTTCACCCTGGCAGCGCTTTATCTGCGCCTGGTGCTGGGACATGGTGACGACCGGGCCTTCCACCGCCCGCTGCTGCCACCGGACATCCTGGTGGTGACCTTTACCGAAGCCGCCACGGAAGAATTGCGCGAGCGGATTCGGGACCGTCTGGCCGATGCCGCCCGTACCTTTGCCGACCCGGACGCCACTGCCAGCGACCCGGTGCTGTCACAACTGCTGGCCGACTACGCCGAGCCGCAGGCGCGCAAGCAATGCGCCCAGCGTCTGGATGCCGCCGCCCAGTGGATGGACGAAGCGGCCATCTACACCATCCACGGTTTCTGTAATCGCATGCTCAAGCAGCATGCGTTTGATTCCGGCAGCCTGTTCAGCCTGGAACTGCAGGAAGATGCCAGCGATGACCAACTGCAGGCGGCACGGGATTACTGGCGCAACATCATCAACCGCTTCCCGGTGAGTGCCGCCAACCAGTTGCAAAGCGAAGGCCTGGGCAACCCGGATGCCCTGCTCAAGCAAGCCCGTCCCCTTCTGGGGCTCAAGGAAGCCGATCCGGCGAACCTGCCAGACAGTGTCAAAAAATGGCTGACGCAAACCGATCCCCAGGCCGAGCTGGACCGGCTGGCTCGCCAGCAACTGGCGGAGGCCTTGCCGGACTTTCTTCACTGGGTACGTGACGCCCAGGAGAACAAGTGGCTGAACGGCAACAGCTACCGGGCGAAAAGTGTGCCCGGCATGCTCAAGCTACTGAAGCGCTACGCCAAGGGTGAAGGCCTGCGCGACAAGGATTACGACGTCCTCTTCAAGTTTTCTGAAGACGGCCTGAAGCTGACCAAGGCGGGTCAGGACCACCGTCCGGACTTCCTGTTCTGCAAGACGCTTGATCGGGTCCTGATGGGGCGCGAAAACACCCGCCTGCCACGCACGGACCTGCTGGCCCATGTGGCCGCCTGGATTGACCGGCGGGTGGACCAAGTGCGCCGCCAGACCGCGACGCTGGGCTTCGATGACATGCTCACCCGCCTGCGCGATGCCCTGGAAGGGTCCAACGGCGAGCGGCTGGCCGCGGTGATTCGTGAGCAATTCCCGGTAGCGCTGATCGACGAATTTCAGGATACCGATCCGGTCCAGTACGGGATTTTCTCTGCACTCTATGGGAATCAGCCGGAGATCGGCTGGTTCATGATCGGCGACCCCAAGCAGGCCATCTATGCATTCCGCGGCGCGGATGTATTCACCTACCTGAAAGCCCGCACGGCCACCGAAGGCAACCACTACACACTCAAAAAGAACTTCCGTTCTGCCCATGCCATGGTCTCCGCTGTGAACGAGTTGTTCACTTACAGCGACCAGACCTTTGGTGATGTCTTCCGTATGGCCAAAACCGGCAGCCCCTTTCCTTTCGACCCGGTGGAAGCCCAGGGTCGCAAGGAACAACTGGAAGTGGATGGGCAGGTCAAAGCAGGCATCACACTGTGGGTGGAAGACCGCGACAGAGCGGTCAGTGCCGGTCAGTACCGCCAGCAACAGGCGGACCGTTGCGCCACCGAAATCGCCCACCTGCTCAACGGCGCGGAAAAAGGCGACACCGGTTTCCGCAAAGGCGAACAATTCCGACCGCTCCAGCCCAACGACATTGCCATCCTGGTTCGTGACCGCACCGAGGCCAAAGCCATTCGTGATGCGCTGATGGAACGTGCGGTGCGCAGCGTGTATTTGTCTGACCAGGATTCCGTCTTTGCCCAGCCGGAAGCGATCGACCTGCTGCTGATCCTGCACGCCTGCGCCAACCCGGAATCGGACAGCAAGGTGCGCAGCGCCCTGGCCAGTGCGTCACTGGATATAGCCTATACGGAACTGGATGCCATCAACCAGGATGAGGTGCGCTGGGAGCGCATGGTGGAACAGTTCCATGGCTATCGGCACCAGTGGCAACAGCAGGGCGTGCTGCCCATGCTGCGCAGTTTGCTGATGGATTTTCATGTCCCGGTGCGCCTCAGCCAGAGCCTGGATGGCGAGCGGGCACTGACCAACCTGCTGCACCTGTCTGAATTGCTGCAGCAGATGGCCACTCAACTGGATGGCGAGCAGGCCCTGATTCGCTATCTGGAAGAAACCCTCGAACAGCAGAGCAACAGCAGCAAGGAAAGCATCCTGCGGCTGGAAAGTGATGATGACCGGGTCAAGGTAATCACCATCCACAAATCCAAGGGGCTGGAATACCCGCTGGTGTATCTGCCCTTTATTTGCAGCTTCCGCCCCGCCGACAAGAGCAAGCCGCCGCTGCGTTTCCATGATGATGACCGGCTGCATGTGTCACTGGAGCCGGATGCGGAAGACGAACGCAAGGCTGACGAAGAGCGCCTGGCGGAAGACATGCGCCTGCTCTATGTGGCACTCACCCGGGCCTGCCATACCTGCACCCTGGGCATTGCCCCCTACGTGAAAGGCAACGGTAAAACCAACCAGCTGGAGAAAAGTGCCATTGGCCGCCTGCTGTTTGGTGACGGTGTGGAAAATGAAAAACTCACCGAAACACTGAGGCCAGTCATCAGCGACTCGGTAAGCGTGATCGCGCCACCGCAGAGCAATGATCTGCCGTATCAACCGGCCACCCGGAAGCTGACCCTGAAACCGGTACAAGTGCCCCCCCGACATCAACGCCAACCCTGGTGGATTGCCAGCTACAGTGCCCTCAAGCAGGTTCAGGAAACCCTGGCCCCGGCGGACCCGCGCAGCGACCAGTTGGCCGAACAACCGGATCAGGACAGCATGCCGGAACAGGAGCCCCTGCCGGGTAGCATCCACGCCTTCCCGCGCGGCGCCGCCCCCGGCACCCTGCTGCATGATGTTCTCGAGCAGGCAGCAAACCAGGACTTTGTTGCGACCCTGGCGTCCCCTGCCCCCTTCGAACAGGTTGTGGCAGAAAAACTCCAGGCCCGCGGCTGGCAGGATCACGCGGCGGTGATTGAGGACTGGTGGAAAACCGCCCTGCAAACACCGTTACCGCTGGCCGCTGATCAGGTGGCACTGAGCGAGATGGCCACCTATGTGGCAGAGATGGAATTCATGTTGCCCGCCAACCAGGTGAGCGTGGCGGCACTGGATCAGGCCATTCGCGATGCCATCCACCCTGACCTGCCCCGCCCGCGACTGGAAGCGGACACCCTCAACGGCATGCTCAAGGGCTTTATCGATCTGGTGTTCGAACACCGCGGCAAGTACTACGTGCTCGACTACAAATCCAACTGGCTGGGCGTGGATGACACCGCCTACACCACCGACGCCATGACCCGTGCCATTCTCGACAAGCGTTACGAGGTGCAGTACGTACTCTACCTGCTGGCCCTCCATCGTCTTCTCAAGAACCGGCTTGGCGAAGACTACAATCCGAATCAACACCTGGGCGGCGCCGTCTATGTGTTCCTGCGCGGCATGCAGGGGCCAGCCGCGGGCACGGTCTTCGACCGGCCGGCGACGGAGTTGATTGAAAGGCTGGATGCGATGTTTGGAGGGAAACAATGAGCTATGAGCTGCGAGCTACCAGCGACCAGTCGCAAGACAACACACCGTTAATGGATTCGCCATGCCCGCGGAGACAAAGCATCAAGGCAATGAAACGAGATTGTTACTCCTGCCTTCGTAATACCAGATTTACAACTGGCAGCTCGCAGCTCGTAGCTCATAGCTGCTCTCCCCGGAGGGGCTTCGATGCAATCTGATCTATTCTCCGCCCTCAACTGGGAAGACGCCCTGGAGCAACTGCGTGATGGTGGCCTGTTGCGGGATCTGGATGTGGCCATTGCCCGCTTTCTGCATCAGCAATGCAGTGAGGCAAGCTATGAAGTGCTGTTACTCGCGGCCTTTACCAGCAACCAGCAGGCCAGTGGCCATCTCTGTCTGGATTTTGAAAATGACGCCCTGAGCACCCAGCTGTGGGGCACATCACCGCCAGCGGAACTGACGCAGTTACTCCCCGGGACACCGGACCAATGGCTCACAGCCTTGCAGCAAAGCCCGCTGGTCAGTAACGACGGCAGCACACCGCTGGTGCTGGATCAGCATCGACTTTATTTGCGCCGTAGCTGGTCACAGGAACGGTCGGTTGCCGACGCCATTGCAGCACGGCTGGCCACGCCTTCCGGACTGTCTGCACAGCAACTGCATGGCCCGTTGCAGGCGCTGTTCCCTGACAGTGGTAACGGCACCAACTGGCAACAGGTGGCCTGCGCGCTGGCCAGCCGCGTTGGCATCGGCATCATTACCGGCGGGCCGGGGACCGGCAAGACCACCACAGTGGTAAAACTGCTGGGCCTGCTGCAAAGCCTGGCCATGGAAAACCATCAGCGCCTGCGCATTCGTCTCGCCGCCCCCACCGGCAAAGCCGCCGCACGGCTCACCGAATCCATTGGCGACCAGGTCGCCGCCCTGCCGGTATCTGATGCGGTTCGCGACAGCATTCCCACCGACGTGACCACCCTGCACCGTCTGCTGGGCACCCGGCCAGATTCGCGGCACTTCCGTCATCACGCCCACAATCCCCTGCACGCGGATCTGGTGGTGGTAGACGAAGCCAGCATGATCGACATGGACATGATGGCCAGCCTGCTGGCGGCCCTCCCCGCCCATGCGCAACTGATCCTGCTGGGCGACAAGGACCAGTTGGCCAGCGTAGAAGCCGGCGCAGTCATGGGCGATTTGTGTCGCCATGCCTTTGAGGGGCGTTACCAAGCCGACACCGTGGAGTTCGTGGCACAGAGTTGTGGCGCCGACATTCGTGACTTCCGTGAAGAGCCCGACCAGCCCGGCACGGCACTGGCACAGTCCACGGCCATGCTACGGACTAACTGGCGCTCCAAAGACAGCCCCGGCATTGGCGCCCTGGCTACCGCCATCAATCAGGCGGACCTGGGCAAGTCACGGGAAGCATTCCGGGATTACCCGGAGAGCCTCAACCGTCACCGGTTGCAAAACGACAATACACAGCTGGAAAACCTGTTGGTGGAAGGCAGCGCAGGTCACGCCGGCTTACGCAGCCTGTTTGCCGCGGTGGACTCGCCGCCCGGCAACGAAGAACGGGATCCATGGGCAGCGGGTCTGCTCAAACAGTTGACCCACCAGCAATTGCTCAGCGGCCTGCGCAGCGGCCCCTTTGGGGTAGAGCAGCTCAATCAGCGCCTTACCCATTACCTGCAACAGCAGGATCTGGCACCGGAACGGGAGTGGTATGCGGGCCGCCCGGTGATGATGACGCGCAATGATTACCAGCTGGGGCTGATGAATGGCGATGTGGGCCTGACGCTCCCCGGCGAGACCGATGACAACGGCAACCACCGGTTGCGGGTGGCGTTCCAGTTGCCCGACGGCCGAATCAAGTGGGTGCTGCCTTCGCGGCTGGACGGGGTAGAAACCGTGTACGCCATGACCGTGCACAAATCCCAGGGTTCGGAGTTTCGTCACACCTTGCTGGTGCTGCCGGATGCGCCGCACCCGCTGCTGACCCGGGAGTTGGTTTACACCGCGATTACCCGCGCTCGTGACACCTTTACCCTGCTGGAGTTCGGCAAACCGTCCGTGCTGGAAAGTGCCATTCGCAAGCCGACCTGGCGAGCCTCCGGGCTGGCAGACCGGCTCCAGGGCTGAGTTAGCAGCAAACGGAGAGCACCAGACGCCTCTGCCGGCATCCGCCTCCGCCCGCCCCGTAGACCTACCCTGCGGGGCCATCGCCGATTAGAATCCGCATCTGAATCTGTTGAGCCACACTGCACACAGGACCGCAACCCGTCATGTCATCCGAATTGACCCAGCCCGCCTCCACGCTCGAGTACCTGCGCCGCATCGAATCCAGCAAGCTGTTTCAGGGCGCGGTCATTGCCATCATTATCCTGTCGGCACTGACCATCGGAGCCAATACCTACACCCTGCCACCGCTATTCAGCGACACCCTGGCGCTACTGGACAACGCCATCACGGTTTTCTTTCTGGTAGAAATTCTGTTCCGCCTGGGCGTACACCCCGACAAGAAGCGGTTCCTGCTGGATGGCTGGAATCTGTTCGATACGCTGGTAGTCATCGGCAGCCTGATCCCCATGGACAATGCCGAAGTGGTTCTGCTGGGCCGGCTACTGAGGGTATTTAGGGTATTGCGACTGGTATCGGTGGTGCCGGAACTGCGCTTCCTGATCAACTCGCTGATCAAGGCCATCCCGCGCATGGGCTACATCGCACTGTTGATGTTCATCATTTTCTATATCTACGCGGCCATGGGCTCCATGTTCTTCTCCAGTGTCGATGAAACCCTGTGGGGGGATGTGGCCATCTCCATGCTGACCCTGTTCCGGGTGGCCACCTTCGAAGACTGGACCGACGTGATGTACGCCACCATGGAAAGCTACCCGTTAAGCTGGCTGTATTACCTCAGCTTTATTTTCCTGACCGCGTTCGTCTTCCTGAACATGATGATCGGGGCCATTCTGGAAGTGATGAGCGAGGAACAAAATGCCAAACAAGCGGAGCAGGCCCATGACGAGCGCGAAAAAATGACACGGCAATTGGCAGAGATGCAGTCGCAACTTACCGAGCTCACAGCCCTGATGAAAGCCCGCAAAGAGTAAGTTTTCCTCTTTACACTACAGGCCGCCCGGTTATCTTTCAGCCTAAAAAAGGGACACCATGGTGTCCCTTACCACACAGTCAGTTAACGATCCGTTCCTTGTCGAAAAAGGCTTCGATCAGCCACTGGTTATAACCGCCCAGTCGCTTGCCTTCGAGGCGGGCCTGCGCCTCATGATAAATCGGATGGTGCTCCATGCTTTTGGGCAAAAGTACTTGTGCGGTCCAGGTAAAACCCCGAATCCAGGCGTAATTGAATTTCTGCCACCAGCCGTATTTCATGTCGT